>NZ_JBLZPH010000055.1:0-15516 GCF_049199205.1 Shinella sp. M31
GGTCCAGGTCGTCGAGCGTGGTGATGTATCGACTGGCATTTTTCTACTCCTTTTCGCCCATCAAACGCCCGGCCGGCAGAGCCGGTCAAGCTGCAATTGCCTTCTGCCTGTGCACGCCGCTTGTCCATTCAAGATGTTGAATGGGTGTATCAGGTCTTATCATGGATGCTGCGATTGAGGCCCTTCGGGCTGCATGCAATACAGGAAGCAAAGGGAGAACAGCCATGCGCGCGATGTATTACGAGGCCTTCGAGACCACCCCGGAAATCCGCACCCTGCCCGACCCGACGCCGGCCGAAGGCGGCGTGGTGATCCAGGTGGAGGCGACGGGGCTTTGCCGCAGCGACTGGCATGGCTGGATGGGCCATGATGCCGATATCAAGCTGCCGCATGTGCCCGGTCATGAGCTGGCCGGCAAGGTGGTAGCTGTAGGCTCGGGCGTGCGCCGGTTCCGCGAGGGCCAGCGCGTGACGGTGCCCTTCGTTTCCGGCTGCGGCCATTGCGGCGAATGCCGCTCGGGCAACCAGCAGGTCTGCGAGGAGCAGTTCCAGCCGGGCTTCACCCATTGGGGCTCGTTTGCCGAATATGTCGCGATCGATTACGCCGACCACAATCTCGTGCACCTGCCGGAAACCGTGGATTACGCCACCGCTGCCAGCCTCGGCTGCCGCTTCGCCACCTCGTTTCGCGCCGTCGTCGATCAGGCGCGCGTGACGGGCGGCGAATGGGTGGCGGTGCATGGCTGCGGCGGTGTGGGCCTCTCCGCCATCATGATCGCGGCGGCCCTCGGCGCCAACCCCATCGCCATCGACATTTCCGCCGAAAAGCTGGATTTCGCCCGCAAGATGGGCGCGGTCGCCACCATCAATGCCCGCGAGGTCGCCGACGTCGCCGAGGCCGTGCGGGACCTCACCGGCGGCGGCGCGCATGCCTCGGTCGATGCCCTGGGTTCGCCCGTCACCTGCTTCAACTCCATCAAGAACCTGCGCCGCCGCGGCCGGCACGTACAGGTCGGCCTGATGCTCGCCGACCATGCGGCGCCGCAGATCCCGATGGCGCAGGTCATCGGCCACGAACTGGAAATCTACGGCAGCCACGGCATGCAGGCCTGGCGCTACGACGCGATGCTGGCAATGATCGAACGCGGCAAGCTCACGCCGCAAAAACTGATCGGCCGCCATATCAGCCTGGAAGAGGCCGTGCCGGCGCTGATGGCGATGGACAAGGCGACGGATTTGGGGATCAGCGTGATTACGCGGTTCTGACGACTTGATGCCTTGGGATGCCCTTTGCCGGAAAACTTGGCAGAGCGCTCCTATTGTCACCGAATGGCGGGTTTTGCGGCTTGGCCCAAGCAGCTTTCGTTATGGCTGGCGATCGTGCATCGCCAGCCATTTCCCCGGCGTCATGCCGAACGCGTTGCGGAAATGGCGGGTGAAATGGGCTTGGTCGGCGAAACCGGATTCGAGGGCGGCACCTGCTAGGCCGTCTCCCGTCGCAAGCAAGCGCTTGGCCCGGTCGAGACGACGCATGACGAGGAAGCGGTGTGGACTGGTGCCGAGCAACAGGCGGAAATGCCGCGCCAGCTCGTAGCGATTGATCCCGGTGAGCGCTTCGAGCGCCTCCGAACGCACTACCTCGTCGCTATGCTCTACCAGAAAGTCACGCGCTGTGAGGACGGCGGATCGGGCAACTTTCGTGATGGCCTTGCGAGGGGCTCCGGCCTGGCGGAAAAGGCCGCTCGCGACCCCTCCGATCGCCTCATCCAAGGCCAGATCGTCCGGCTCATGATCGAGATCCGAGAGAATGCCTGCCAGCGCGCGGCCGAGTTCCGCGTCGGCCACGACCGGATCGGGAACAAACGGCAGGGAACTCTTATGTCCATCGGTAGCACCGATCAGCTCCGGCGGCAGATAGACCATGCGGTAGATCAGCCCGTCTTCGGTCCCGGCGGCACCGTCGTGAACCTCATCGGGGTGCAGCACGATGACATTTCCGGGATGGCTGAAGCGCTCGGAACCGCGATAGCGAAACGTCTGGACGCCATGCAGGGTCAGACCCAGGGCATAGGTGTCATGTCGGTGCGGTGAAAACCCGTTGCCGCGAAACCGTGCCTCGATGCGCTCCATTCCATGGCTGGCGGCAGCAATGCGCAATCCGCCGCGGAAGCCATCCTTGCACGAACGTTCAAGACCGTCCGGGCCTGCCAGCGCTAGGTGCTCTGGTTCCTCGATACCCTGCACGGAGTTTATAGACATGTTCGACACCAAGATTGCGATCGTTGTCCGCGACGACCTCGCCACCTGGCAGAAGCTCAACGTAACCGCCTTTCTCACCAGCGGCGTCGTCGCCCAGTCACCGACGATCATTGGCGAAGCATATCGGGATGCGGCAGGCAATGTCTACAATCCCATGTCCATCCAGCCGGTCGTGGTGCTTGCGGCGGATCAGGAAACGCTGAGAGCCATCCACAGGCGTTCGCTGGAACGAGAGGTCACGACCTCGGCTTATATCGAGGAAATGTTCGCGACCGGCCATGATGTCGCCAACAGACAGGTCTTCTCCGAATTTCAACCTGACAATGCCAGGCTCGTCGGTATCGCCCTGCGGGCCGACAAGAAGATCGTCGACAAGATTACCAAGGGGGCGAAGATGCATCCCTGATGCTATCGCCTGGGCATGGCCGCTTGAGGCCGAACGTTCCGAGAACCGCCAACTCCACAATTGACATTCCCCCGCCGATAACGGCCAATCGCCGGTAAATGCTGGAGGAATCGCATCCCATGTCCCATGCCGCCTATGTGTTCGATGCCTATGGCACGCTGTTCGATGTGCATGCGGCGGTGCGGCGGCATGCCGGGGATGTGGGGCCTAACTATCAGGCCTTTTCGGAGATGTGGCGCGCCAAGCAGCTGGAATATTCCTGGACGCGGGCCTTGATGGGCGCTTACGCCGATTTCTGGCAGCTGACCGAACAGGCGCTCGACTATACGTTCCAGCGCGTCGGCGGGGTCGATCCGGCGCTCAGGCAGAAGCTGCTCGATGCCTATTGGAAGCTCGATTGTTATCCGGAGGTGCCGGCCGTCCTCAAGGCGCTGAAGAGCCGCGGAGCGCATATCGCCATCCTGTCGAACGGTTCGCCTTCCATGCTCGCCTCAGCGGTGAAGAATGCCGCGCTCGACACCGTCATCGACGACATCTTCTCCGTCGACGTTCTCAAGACCTACAAGACGGCGCCGAGCGTCTATGATCTCGTGACGACGCATTACCGGCTCTATCCCAATGTCGTCTCCTTCCAGTCCTCCAACCGCTGGGACATCGCGGGTGCTGCGAAATTCGGTTTCCGCACCGTCTGGATCAACCGCGCCAACATGCCGGACGAGTATTTCGATCTCGGCCCCTCGCTGATCCTGCCCTCGCTCGAAAGCCTCTGACATGGCCTGGTCCGCCGCCCAGTACCTGAAATTCGAGGATGAACGCACGCGCCCGGCGCGCGACCTGCTCGCCCAGGTGCCGCCCGATATCGTCGCCGGCACGGTCTATGATCTCGGCTGCGGGCCGGGCAATTCGACGGAACTGCTGGTCGATCGTTTCCCCGGCCGCGGCGTCAAGGGTGTCGATAATGCATCCGACATGCTGAAGGCCGCCCGGGAACGCCTGCCGGGCGTCGATTTCGTCGAATGCGACCTGGCGAAATGGCGCCCGCCGGAGCCCGCAGCACTGCTCTATGCCAATGCCGTCTTCCAGTGGCTGCCGGATCACATGACGCTCATCGCCAGCCTGATGGACGGGCTTCGCTCCGGCGGCGTGCTTGCCGTGCAGATGCCGGACAATCTTTCCGAACCCTCGCACCTGCTGATGGAGGAAAGCGCGCTCGCCGGTCCCTGGCAGAGCGCCTTCGAGGCCGGCACGCCGCGCCGCAAGCCGCTGCCCGCGCCCGCCGCCTATATCGATGCGCTCGGGCCGAAGGCGGCGCGCGTCGATGTCTGGCACACCGCCTATAATCACCCGATGGCGGATGCCGCAGCGATCGTCGAATGGGTGAAGGGCACGGGGCTGCGGCCCTATCTCGACCGCGTTCCGGCCGAACAGCGCGACGGTTTCCTCGCCGATTACGAGAGCCGCATTGCCAAGGCCTATGCGCCAATGGCCGATGGCCGGCGGCTGTTGCGCTTCCCACGGTTGTTCATCGTTGCCGTGAAGGGCTAACGAAAAAGGCGAGAGAATGGTGTCCCCTCGCCTCGCTTTTTCTATTCAGAACCTGCGCTGTTTAGCGCCGCAGGCTTCCCAAAATTCCGCGCACCAGCGCGCGCCCGAGCGAGGACGCCACGGTGCGCGCCACCGACTTCATCGCCGCTTCGGCCACCGTCTCGCGCTGATAGCCGGCGCGGGGTTTCGCCTGCTTGGGAGCAGAGGGTGCCGCCTGCTCGTCGTCGCCGAAGCCGGGCAAGGTCCAGCGGCTGCCGCCGGAGGGTTGCTCGGGGGGCTGGTCGGCCTGTTCCTGCGCCGCGACCGAATCCGCAGCCTTCTTGGCGCGCGCCATGAGGATTTCGTAGGCGGATTCGCGGTCGAAGTCCTCGTCATAGAGGCCGGCGACGGGGCTGACGCCCATGATCTGCTTGCGCTCGGCCTCGGTGATCGGCCCGAGCCGCGAGGCCGGCGGGCGGATCAGCGTGCGCTCCACCATCGAGGGCGCGCCCTTGCCTTCCAGCGTCGAGACCAGCGCCTCGCCGGTGCCGAGATTGGTGATGACGGTGGCGCAGTCGAAATCCGGGTTCGGACGGAACGTATCGGCTGCCGTCTTCACCGCCTTCTGCTCGCGCGGCGTATAGGCGCGCAGCGCATGCTGCACGCGGTTGCCGAGCTGCGCGAGCACCGTTTCCGGCACGTCGAGCGGGTTTTGCGTCACGAAATAGACGCCCACGCCCTTGGAGCGGATGAGGCGCACGACCTGCTCGATACGCTCCAGCAGCACTTTCGGCGCATCGTTGAAGAGAAGGTGGGCCTCGTCGAAGAAGAAGACAAGCTTCGGCTTTTCCGGATCGCCGACTTCCGGCAGCACCTCGAACAGCTCGGAGAGCATCCAGAGCAGGAAGGTGCCGTAAAGGCGCGGGTTCATCATCAGCTTGTCGGCGGCCAGCACCGAGATCGCGCCACGGCCGTCATTGGTGGTGCGCATGATGTCGGAGATTTTCAGCGCCGGCTCGCCGAAGAACTGCTCGGCGCCCTGCTGCTCGAGGATCAGCAATTCGCGCTGGATCGAGCCGACCGAGGCCTTGGAGATGAAGCCAAACTGGTTGGACAGCGCCGTGGCGTTCTCGCCCATATAGTTGAGCAGCGCCTGGAAATCCTTGAGGTCGAGCAGCGGCAGGCCGCCCTGGTCGGCAATCTTAAAGGCGATGTTGATGACGCCTTCCTGCGCATCCGTCGCGTTCATCAGGCGCGAGAGCAGCAGCGGCCCCATCTCGGACATGGTGGTGCGGACGCGGTGGCCCTTCTCGCCGTAGAGATCCCAGAAGATGACCGGGAACTCCTGGAACTCGTAAGGCGTGAGCCCGATCTGGTCGGCGCGCTTCTGGAGAAAGTCCTTCGGCTCGCCCATGGCGCCGATGCCCGAAAGGTCGCCCTTCACGTCGGCGCAGAAGACAGGCACGCCGGCATTGGAAAAGCCCTCGGCGAGGATTTGCAGCGTCACCGTCTTGCCGGTGCCGGTCGCGCCGGTCACGAGGCCGTGGCGGTTGCCGAATTTCAGGTCCAGATATTCCGGCTTGTTGTTGGTGTCGTCAGGCTTGCGGCTGGTGCCGATATAAAGCTTGCCGTCCTGAAGAATGGAATCCGTCACGCTGAAAACTCCCTGACTGCCGGTTTCCCGTCAGAAGCGGACTGCCGCGTCAAAACGGTTTCATTGAATCGTCTCAGGCAAGTTATAAGGATAGTCCGGCACGGGAACAACACGATTTCAAGGCCTTCGTGCCCCTGCCCCGAAATGCCAAGCCGGCTTGAATTTGCCGGAGAGTTCATTTACCTTGACGTTAACGTCAATTCCTTCGGAGGATTTTCCATGAACGATCTCGTCACTCGCGTTGCCGATGCCGTCGGCATCGAACCGGCCGTCGCCGAAAAGGCGATCGGCATGATGCTCGGCTTCCTGCAGCGCGAAGCGGCCGACGGCCCGGTCGCCAGGATGATCGAAGCCATTCCCGGCGCCTCCGAACTGGTCGCCCAGTACAATGGTGAAGGCACCGGCGGCGGCGGCCTGCTCGGCGGCCTGATGAGCGCGATCGGCGGCGGCGGCATCATGGGTCTCGGCCAGCAGCTGATGAGCCAGGGCCTCGGCATGGGCGAGATCTCCGGCCTCGCCAAGGAAACCATCGCGGTCGCCCGCGAACATGCCGGCAACGACGTGGTCGATGAAGTCGTCGCCTCCGTGCCGGGCCTCAGCCAGTTCGCGTAACGCGGCGGGGCGAAGGCCCCTCATCCGGCCTGCCGGCCACCTTCTCCCCGCAAGCGGGGAGAAGGAAACATGCCGCACCGCTTTCCTCAAACAACGCCCATCCGTAGGGCACGTCCCTCTCCCCGCTTACGGGGAGAGGTTTGCGGTGATGGGCAAATCGTTGATCTTCTTCTCGCCTATCGCCGGCGCGCAAACACCAGTACGGCGGTGAAGGCGGTGAGGCCGAGGCCGACGGAGAGCGGGCCGGCCTGTGGGCCGCCGGCTTCCATGATCGCGCCGGTCAGGCCTGAACCGGTGGCGCTGCCCGCCGCGTAGACGAGCGCGAAGGCGGCCGAACCGGCCACCAGCATGGAGCCGCTGTAGCGTTCGCCGAGCATGGTGAGCGCACAGGTATAGAGCGAAAAGATCGCCGTACCCATCACGGCCAGAAGCGCCAGGATCCCGATTTCCGAGGTCACCAGCGGCAGGACGAGGTAGCTCGCGGCAGCGACGATGACCGTGGCGAGCGCCACGCGTTCGCGCGGCAGCTTGTCGAGCAGCATGCCGATGAAGGGCTGGGCAAGGGCTGTTGGCAGCGCCATCACCGTCACCGTCACGGCAGCGAAAGCCTCGCTATAGCCCGTCTTCACGAAATAGACCGGCATGGCGGAAATCGCCGCGATATCGGCAAAGCCGAAGACATAGACCATGCCGACGAGAATGGGCGCCGCCTTGAAGAAACGGAAGACATCGCCCGTGGACGACGGCTCGGGCGCCGTCTTGGTCGAAAACATCAGCATGGCGGTCGCAAAGGCGACGATGGCGAGATAGACGGCCGTCAGCGCAAAGCCGAGCCCGCCGGCGCTGCCGAACAGCGGAATGGCGAGCGGCCCGGCGGCAAAGCCGCCGCAGATGCCCATGCCGTAGAGGCCCGAGACGCGGCCGCGCAGGCGGTCCGGACAGGCGGCGTTCAGCCAGGCCTCGCCGAGCATGAAGATCATGCTGGCGAAGAAGCCGAGCAGGAAGCGGGCAAGGCCCCAGACGACAAACGACGACGTGGCCGCGAAGGTAGCAAGGCACAGCGAGCAGATGACAAGGCTGAAGATGATCAGCCGGTCCGGCCGCCAGCGCGCGGTGAGACTGCCGACGAGCAGCGTCGAGGCGCCCATGCCGGCGGCATAGGCGATGGCGTTGACGCCGATCATCGACGAGGAATAGCCGCGCGCTTCCAGCGTCAGCGAGACGAGCGGATAGGTGAGCCCCTGCGCCACGGAAAACGCCGTCGCGCCAAGCACGACGGCGATAATAGCCGGCCAGTCCGGTGAAAGGACCGTTGAAGACGAGGACTGCATGAAGGGCTCCCTGCCGCAAACACGGCGGCGCGTCACCCATACAGGTCCGGCGGTCTTTTGGGAAGGCGGCCTCTTCCCAGGGCGTAATCCGGCGGAGCACGGCGGCCCCGCCGAAATTTATCAGGCCGCGCCATCCCACACCGGCGCCAGGCCATCCGGGCTGACGATGCGGCCGTCGGAACGGGCGAGCGCATGGATACGCGCCATCTCGTCCGGTGTCAGGGCGAAGTCGAAGATCGCAAGGTTTTCGGCAAGCCGCGCCTCCGTCACCGTCTTGGTCAGCGCCACGACGTCGGGCTGCTGGATCAGCCAGCGCAACGCGACCTGCGCGGCGGACTTGCCGTGCGTGGCGGCGATCTCCCTGAGCACAGGATCGGCCGGCACCTTGCCGTCGGCCATGGCGAAATAGGCGGTCAGCGCCATGCCGTGGCTCCTGGCGGCGTTCCGCACCGCGGTTTGGTCGAGGAAGGGGTGGTACTCGACCTGGTTGGTGGCGAGCGGCGCGGCGCTCAGGCGCACGGCCTCGGCCATCAACGCGGTGTTGAAGTTGCTGACGCCGATATGCCTGGCAAGACCCTTTTCGCGCACGGCATTGAGTTCGGCGATCTGCACTTCGAGCGGCACCGCGCCGTTCGGCCAGTGCAACAGGAGGAGATCGACATGGTCGGTCTTCAGCTTGCGCAGGCTTTCCGCAACGGAGGCAGCGAAGGCATTCTTCGCATAGTTTGCTACCCAGACCTTGGTGGTCAGGAAAATGTTGTCCCGCGCTACGCCGGACTTTCGGATCGCGTCGCCGACGGCCGCCTCGTTCTCGTAGATCTGGGCGGTATCGACATGGGTGAAGCCGCTCTGGAGCGCCTTCGGCAGGATGGAGAGGACATTGGCTTCCGGCATGCGGAAAGTGCCGAAGCCGAGCTGGGGGATGGCGGCGCCATTGGCGTTGACGGTTTTCATGAAATTTTCCTGATGTATTTGAACGGGTTCAGGCCGGCTGGCAGACAGGCTGGCTGCGCTCGCGGCGATCGAGCGCGCCGCTGACGAGCGTCAGGCCAAGGGCGCCGGCGACGAGGATGGCACCGACCCAGGGCGTGGCGCCCAGGCCGAGCGGCGAGGCGACGACCAGCCCGCCGATCCAGGCCCCGGCCGCGATGCCGAGATTGAAGGCGGCGATGTTGAGGGCCGAGGCGACGTCGATGCCGGCGGGGCGATGGCGCTTGGCCATGTCAACGACGTAAAGCTGGAGGCCCGGCACATTGGCGAAGGACAGGAAGCCGAGGGCGACGAGCGTCACAAGGGCGAAGACCGGCGACGGGGCGGTGAAGGTGAGCACGACGAGCACCAGCGCCTGCAGGGCGAAGAGCACGACCAGCGCCTTCACGGGATCCTTGTCCGCCACCTTGCCGCCGAAGATGTTGCCGAGCGCGATGGCCGCGCCATAGAGCACGAGAACGAGGCTGACCGTGTTGGCGGAAAAGCCGGTGATCTCCTGCAGGAGCGGCGAGAGGAAGGTGAAAGTCACGAAGGTGCCGCCATAGCCGAGCGCCGTCATGGCGAAGACGATGAGCAGGCGGCCGGAACCGAGCACGCGCACCTGGTCCATCAGGCCGGCCGGCTTTTCGCGCTTGAGGTCGCTCGGCAGCAAAAGGGCGATGGCGGCGAAGGCGACGAGGCCGAGGCCGGCGACGGCCCAGAAGGTGGCGCGCCAGCCGAACGTCTGGCCGATGAAGGTGCCGAGCGGCACGCCGGTTACGATGGCGACGGTCAACCCCATGAACATCATGGCGATGGCCGAGGCGCGGCGGTCGGGGGCCACGAGATCGGCCGCGATGGTGGCGCCGACGGAGAAGAAGACGCCATGCGCGAAGGCCGATAGCACACGGCCGACGAGCAGCATCTCATAGCTCGGCGCGAGCGCCGCGATGGCATTGCCGGCGATGAACAGCGCCATCAGGCCGAGCAGCAGCGGCTTGCGGCCAAGCTTTCCAGTCAAGGCGGTGAGGACCGGCGCGCCAAAGGTGACGCCGAGCGCGTAAACGGAGACGATGAGGCCGGCGAGCGGCAGGGTGATGTGAAGATCGGAGGCGACGGTCGGCAAGAGGCCGACGATCACGAATTCCGTGGTGCCGATCGCATAGGCTGCGACGGTGAGTGCGAAGAGAGCAAGTGGCATGGAGCACCTTGGGAGGTTTGGCGGCGCAATCGGACGCCGTGCGGGAGTGATGGCGGGAATATGCGGTACGGCCACTTGAATGATAAGAATGCGCAATGGATAAAGGACTGTGAAACCAATTCACAGGATGGGTCATGGACAATCGCACCGGTGAGATGGATGTCTTCGTCGCGGCCGCCGAAACCGGCAGCTTTTCCGCCGCGGCCCGGCTGTTGAAACTGACGCCCTCGGCGGTGAGCAAGCTGGTGACCCGTATCGAGGATCGTCTCGGCACGCGCCTGCTGGTGCGCACCACCCGCTCGCTCCTGCTCACACCGGAAGGCGAGACCTATCTGGCGCGGGCGCGGCGCGTGCTGGCGGAAATCGACGAGATGGAGCGGCTGGTCGCGCGCGGTGCGCAGGCGAAACCGCGCGGCCTCTTGCGCATCAACGCCACGATCGGCTTCGGCGAGTGCTATATCATCCCGCTCGTCGGCGAGTTTCTCTCGCTCTATCCGGATGTGAAGCTGGAACTGTCGCTGAGCGATGGCTTGATCGATCTCGTCGAGGAGCGCACCGACATCGCCTTTCGCACCGCGCCGATGGCCGATTCCGCGCTCAAGGCGCGAAAGCTGCTCGTCAGCCATCGCGTCACCGTCGCCACGCCCGGCTATCTCGCCCGGCGTGGCACGCCGCGCACGCCCGCGGATCTCGCCGCGCACAATTGCATCACCTTCACCTTCGGCCGCACGCCGGGCGAATGGCCGTTCCGCGATCCCGGCGAAAGCACGGTCTATCCCGCGCCGGCCGCCGGCAACCTGATGGCCGCCAGCGGCTCCGTCGCGCGGCTGCTCTGCCTTCAGGGCCTCGGCATCGCGCGCATCGGCAAGTTCCATGTCGAAGGCGACATTGCGGCGGGTATCTTGGTCGAGGTGCTTGCGGACTACAATCCGGAGCAGCCGGAACAGGTCCATGCGGTCTATGTCGGCCACGAGCATCTGGCCGCCCGCATCAGGGCGTTTATCGATTTTCTGGCGGAGAAGATCTGAGCCACCGGCTCGCCTTCCCTCCGGTTGCCAACGCCGCCCGCCGATGGTATTTCTTACCCGTTCGCAACACGTAAGAGAGGGCTGCGCGTGAAATACGAATTTCTGCCACACCGCACGCATGGTCCCAATCTTGCCCTGCAGATGCGTTTGCAGGGCTGATCGGAACGAACACACTTCTCTTCTGGTCCGCCTGTCCGGCGATGCGGTTTTGCCGCATCCACTTTCCTTGTGCCTTTCGCGTGATCGACGGCTGATGCCGCGCCGCGGGGCCTTGAAGACCAGAGATTTTTCATGTCGCTCATCAATATCCGTGCGCTCGGCGTCACGCTTTCCGCTCCCCTCTTCGCCAATCTCAACCTGGCCATCGCCAGCGGCGACCGTATCGGCCTCGTTGCCGCCAACGGGCGCGGCAAATCCACTCTGCTCCGCTGCATCACCGGCGATTTCGAGCCCACCAGCGGCGAGATCACCCGCGCCCGTGGCCTCACCGTCGGGCATATGGAGCAGAACCTCGCTGCCGGCCTGGAAAAGCTGACATTTCGCGAGGCGGTGCTCGGCGCGCTGTCACCCGAACAGCAGGAGACCGAAAGCTGGCGGGCGGATGTGACGCTCGAAGAACTCGACGTGCCCGAGGCGCTACGCGAGCGACCGCTTGCGGCGCTCAGCGGCGGCTGGCAGCGTATCGCGCTGATTGCCCGTGTGCGTGTCGCAGAACCCGATGTGCTGCTGCTCGACGAGCCGACCAACCATCTCGACCTCGAGAAGATCGCCCGGCTGGAAAACTGGCTCGGCACGTTGCCGCGCGACATGCCGGTCATCCTCTCCAGCCATGACCGCGCCTTCCTCGACGCGGTGACGAACCGCACGCTCTTCCTGAGACCGGAGCGCTCGCAGCTTTTCGCGCTGCCCTATTCCCGCGCCCGCGCGGCGCTGGACGAGGCGGATGCGGCCGAGGAGCGGCGTTTCGAGAAGGACATGAAAGCCGCCGCACAGCTGCGGCAGCAGGCGGCGAAGCTCAACAATATCGGCATCAATTCGGGAAGCGATCTCCTGGTGGTGAAGACCAAGCAGTTGAAGGCGCGCGCCGAGCGCATTGAGGACGCAGCCCGCCCCGCCCATCAGGAGAATTCCGCCGGCGCGATCCGGCTCGCCAACCGCGGCACCCATGCCAAGGTGCTGGTGACGCTGGAGGATTGCCCGGTCGAGACACCGGATGGCACGCTGCTCTTCCGCACCGCCCAAAAATTCATCTGCCAGGGCGACCGCATCGTGCTGCTCGGGTTGAACGGCACCGGTAAGACGCGGTTCGTGCTGCGGCTGCGCGAAGCAATCGAGGGCGCGGCACGGGAGGGCATCAAGCCGACGCCGTCGCTGGTGCTCGGTTACGGCGACCAGGCGCTGTCGGACCTTTCCGATACGGAGACACCGCATGGCACGATCATCCACCGTTTCGACGTCGGCGACCAGCGGGCGCGCAGCCTGCTTGCCGCTGCCGGCTTTTCCGTGGAGATGCAGGGGCGGCCGGTTGGGCTGCTTTCAGGCGGGCAGAAGGCGCGGCTCGGCATGCTGGTGCTCAGGCTGACCAATCCGAACTTCTACCTGCTTGACGAGCCGACCAACCATCTCGATATCGAGGGGCAGGAAGCCTTGGAACGGGAGCTGACCGCCCAGCAGGCGAGCTGTCTCTTCGTTTCGCACGACCGCGCCTTCGTGCGGGCGGTGGCCAACCGGTTCTGGCTGATCGAGAAGCGGCGGCTGATCGAGGTGGATGGGCCGGAGGACTTCTTCGAGGAGGCCGCCTTATCCGCGTGAGGCGATGCGCGGATCGGCGGAAAAATCCTCGCGGGCAAAGCCGATGCGCCTTGGCGGGTGGTCGCAGAGCGCCTGTACGCCGAGCGCGGAAAGCCGGATGCGCCAGGTCTGGCGCTCGACCGGCTTTGGCGCGGCAAAGGCTTTTGCCGTGAGGAGCGCCAGGTTGTTGCCGGCGGCGGGATCGCGCACCGAACGGTAGAGGATGGCGGCAAGCCCGCCGTCCCGCGCAACGTCGGCCAATGACTGGCAGGCGGCGTAGTCGGTCGGGTGCGTCCATAAGGCCGCATCGCGGTTAAGCGGCGGCAGCGTGAGATCGATGGCCTGTTTGGTCGCGACGGCGGCGGAAAAGGCGGTGTAATCGGCCGCATTGGCCGGCAGCGGCGTGGCCGGCGATTCCGAGAAAAACAGGAGACGGTAAAAGGCCATTTCAGCCAATGCCGTCTCCACCGTCAGCGCCGCATAATAGACGCCGAGCGTGCGCCCCGCCCGGCGGAAGCGCGAGCCGTGCGGATAGATCGCGCCGTAACGGAAGGGCGTGGCGAGCAGATAGTCGAGGCCGGCGCATTCGGGCGGCAGCACCGGCTTGCTCTCTTCGAGAATGTCTTCGAGCAGCGCCTGCTCGTCGAGCGTATCGACGAGCTTCAGCGTCGAGACGCGGTGCTGCGCCTCGACGAACCGCCAGACGCTGCTCGCGAAGGGCCGCGCCTCAGACGAGAGCGCGGCGGGCGTCCAGATAGGCAAGGACATCGACAAGGCCGGATATGGAGACGATACGATCGACCGGGCGGGCGCCGAGCGCGGTGTTTTCAGCCGTCATCCAGTTTCGCGCGACGCTCTCGTCGCCGCCAACGATGGCATCGAGCGAGCGGAACAGGCGCACGAGCAGCACGGCGAGCTCGAACGGCTTCGTGCCGCGCTCCAGCAGCACATCCTGCCGCTTCAGCCGCGATACCGTCGCCTCCGACACGCCGATGACCGCCGAGAGGAGACGCGCCGTCAGCCCCAGCCGGTCCGCCGCATTGACGGCCGCCTTGGTGAGTACGACGCCCTCCGCATTGACCTGCTGTATGGGTTTGCGCTGCATGGCTTTAATCCTTTCCATGGAAAGAATATAGCAACTATTTTTCCAAAGACAAGCTTACGACTCTCTATGACCGAGAAGTTCGGCCATGATGCGCAGGTGATCGGACTGCAGCGGCTTTTCGAAATAGCTCTTCACGAAGCTGTATTGCATGGCCCGCTCACGATCCTTGCCGAGATGCGAACTGGTCAGCATGGCAACGACCGGGGCGTGCTGTTCGAACTCCTCGGCATAGCGGTCGAGGAATTCGAAACCGTTCATCACGGGCATGTTGATATCGAGGATGATGGCGTCGGGTGTTTGTTCCTCGCGCAGGATATCGAGCGCCTCCGTGCCGTCGAACGCCTTGAGGATGCGGATCGACGGATCGAACTTGCGGATCGTGTATTCACAAATGAACTGGTCGTTCTCGTCGTCGTCGACGACCAGGATCGAATGGATCTTCATGTCAGTCCCCGTCGGGCAGCTCGATCATAAAGCGGCTGCCCTTATCTCTTGCTTCATAGAGCGCCGTGCCGCCCAGGGCTTCCGCGCTCTTTCTCAATATGTAGAGGCCGAGCCCGCTGCCGAAGGATCGGTTGGGGTGCAGCCGTTTGAACATTTTGAACAACAAATGACGGCTTGCGGGCGGAACACCCAGGCCGTTGTCCTCCACCGACAGCCGGAGCCGGCCGCCATAGCGGAAAGCGCGGACATCGATCGCCGGCTCGGCCTCCTTCGGGTCATGATACTTGACTGCGTTGGACAGCATGTTGCCGACGATGACCTGGAATTTCGACGGCTTACTGACGATTGTCAATTCCGCGGGCACATGATTTTCGATGCGGATTCGCTTGAAATCATCGAGATGCGACAGCGCCTCGATCGCCTCGGCGACGAGCGGGCGCAGCTCGATCGGCTTCTCGTCCTCCTCCATCAACCGGTTGCGCGTGACCGTGATGATGTTCTGGATGAGGTGGTCGAGACGGCGGAAATTGCCCTCCATGCGCTGGAGCATCTGGCCGAGCGCCGGCACGTCACCGTCCGCCAGCATGTCGCGGGAAATGTTGAGCAGCCCGAGCGAGGAGGCGATCGGCGAGCGCAGGTCGTGCGAAGTGCGATAGGCGAATTCCTCAAGCTCGGCATTCGCCTCGATCAGCGCCTGCTCGCTCACCTTGCGCTCGGTGATGTCGCGCACGATGCCGCTGTAGATGGTGGCGCCGTTCAGTTCCACCTTCGCCACAGCAAGATCGAGCGGGAAGACGGAACCATCCTTGCGGCGCCCCTCCACTTCGCGGCCGATGCCGATGATCTTGGCCTCGCTGGTGCGCTGGTAATTGCCGAGATAGCCGTCATGGGCGCTGTGATAGGGCTCCGGCATCAGCATCTTGACGTTGCGGCCGATCATCTCCTCCGGTTCGTAACCGAAGATGCGCGTGCAGGCGTTGTTGACGGACTGGATGATGCCGTGCTGGTCGATGGTGATGATGCCGTCCACGGCGTTGTCGATAATGGCGGCAAGGCGGCCGCGGCTCTCGGCAAGATCCGCCGCCATGGCGCGGGCCTGACGCGAGGAGAAATAGAGATGAACGATGAGTGCGCCATAGAGCGCGCCCGAAATCAGGACGAGCGAAGAGAGCGTACTGCGCGCGTTGATGCCG
>NZ_JBLZPH010000056.1:0-5992 GCF_049199205.1 Shinella sp. M31
AAAAGCTAGCGACGCTGCCGGAAATGGGCGCGACCGAGACCGCAGCCGCCATCGACGCCGCCCACAAGGCTCAAGGCATCTGGGCCGCCCGCCCGGCCAAGGACCGCAGCATTCTCCTGCGCAAATGGTTCGACCTGATCATCGCCAATGCCGACGAACTCGCCGCCATCCTGACCGCCGAAATGGGCAAGCCGCTGGCGGAAGCCAAGGGCGAAATCCTCTACGCCGCCTCCTATGTCGAGTGGTATGCGGAAGAAGCAAAGCGCATCAACGGCGAGACGATTCCCGCCCCGTCCGCCGACAAGCGCATGCTGGTCATCAAGCAGCCGGTCGGCGTGGTCGGCACGATCACGCCGTGGAACTTCCCCGCCGCGATGATCGCCCGCAAGATCGCGCCGGCGCTGGCCGTCGGCTGCACGGTCGTCTCCAAGCCCGCCGAGCAGACGCCGCTGTCGGCGATCGCGCTTGCCGTGCTTGCGGAGAAGGCCGGCATTCCCGCGGGTGTCTTCAACGTCATTCTCGGCACGGACGGCCCGGCGATCGGCAAGGAGCTGTGCTTCAATCCGAAGGTCCGCAAAATCTCGTTCACCGGCTCGACGGAAGTCGGGCGCATCCTGATGCGTCAGTGCTCGGACCAGATCAAGAAGGTCAGCCTCGAGCTCGGCGGCAATGCCCCCTTCATCGTCTTCGACGACGCCAATCTCGACGCGGCCGTCGAGGGCGCCATGGCCTCGAAATACCGCAATGCCGGCCAGACCTGCGTCTGCGCCAACCGCATCTATGTCCAGTCGAACGTCTATGACGTCTTCGCCGAGAAGCTGGCGAAGAAAGTCGCCGAACTCTCCGTCGGCAACGGCTTCGACAAGGGCGTGACGATCGGCCCGCTGATCGAGGAAGCCGCTATCGGAAAGGTGGAGGCTCATATCGCCGACGCCGTTTCCAAGGGCGCGACCGTCGTTGCCGGCGGCAAGCGCATTGCCGGCAGCGGCACGTTCTTCGAGCCGACGGTGCTCAAGGGTGTCGCGCGCGGCATGACGGTCGCACGTGAGGAGACTTTCGGCCCGGTCGCGCCGCTCTTCCGCTTCGATACGGTCGAGGACGTCATCGAGCAGGCGAACGACACCGAATTCGGTCTCGCCGCCTACTTCTTCGCTGGCGATCTCAAGAAGGTCTGGAAGGTCGCGGAAGCCCTGGAATACGGCATGGTCGGCGTCAATACCGGCCTCATCTCCTCCGAGGCGGCCCCCTTCGGCGGCATCAAGCAGTCCGGCCTCGGCCGCGAAGGCTCCGCCCACGGCGCGGATGATTATCTGGAGCTGAAATACGTCTGCATGGGCGACGTCGCCTGATAACAAACGACCAGATCGCCCCGCCTTGTGCGGGGCGATTGTTATGCGCTGTCGATATCCGTTTTGGAGAAATCGTCGCCTTTATATAGCAGCGGCATGTTGAGGTGCCGTGCGCAAGCGTAAGCGAAGCAGTCGCCGAAATTCAACCCAGCGGGGTGGCGGTCTTTGCCGAAGCGCTGGTAGGCGATGACGGCGATTTCACCGACCTCTTGACGGACTGGCTCAATCTCGACGGGGAGCAGTTTCAAAAACGCCGTGACGATCTTGAAAGCGTCCATCGGCGCGATTTGCCGTTGTCGTCCCAGAGCAACGGATGTTTCCCATAGGGCCATCGACGACGTAGAGCGGCTTTCCGCTTGCTCGAGTTTTACCAGAAGTGCATCCGCCCCGTCCTCGGAGGCAAGGATTGCGACGAGCGCCGAGGCGTCGACGAACATCAATTGTCCTCGTAAAGACTGTCGATGAAATCCTTGTCGGCGGCTGTTCCGACCTTGGGGTGTTTCACATCGAGATCGCGAATGAAGGCTTTGGCTTTGACCATCAATGTCGGTTCGCCTTCGGCCCGCGCCAGCTCATGCGCCAGTGCCTGCCGCACGGCCTCGGTCTTGCTGACATTGCGCAGCGTGGACAGCCTTTCGGCAAGCCGGTCGACCTCCTGATCCTTCACATAGAGGGGCATGGTATATCCTTCCCTTGCTTGGGGTATATATAGCATGTCGCGTCACGCTACGGAAGGTCAGGCTCCGTTCACCGCATCCGGATGCGCGGCCTTGAACGCCGGAAGGGCGTTGCAGGCTTCGGCAATGCGCCGCACCTGCTTAAGGCTGGAGATATCGACACCCCAGCGGTCGGCATTGTAAACCTGTGGCACGAGGCAAAAATCGGCCATGGTTGGGGTGTCGCCGTGGCAGAAGGCGCTGGTGGCGGGGTCGTCCAGCAGGACTTCGACGGCGGCGAGGCCTTCGCCGATAAACTTCTTCATCCAAGCGCGGCGGACCTCGTCGCCTCCTCCCGTGATCTCAAGGACATGACCGATGACGCCGGTATTGCAGACGGCATGGATTTCCATGGCGATCGCATAGGAAAGCGTGCGCACCCGCTGTCGTTCATGCGGATTGGTGGGCAGGAAACGCGCCTCAGGGCGCGTTTCCGTGAGATATTCGATGATCGAGAGCGACTGCGTCAACATGTGTCCGTCAATCAACAGCGCCGGCACGAGACCTTGCGGATTGCGGGCACGGTGTTCTTCGGAGCGCTGGGCGCCAGCGAGCAGGTCGACGGATTGCCTGTCATAGGTTAGCCCCAGGCTCGCAAGCGCGATGCGCACGCGATAGCTGGCGGACGAGCGCCAATAATCGAAAAGCACGATGTCGTCGCTCACCCGATCACTCCTTTTCGTATTTCTTGACCGTCTGCTCGATCGCTCCGAAGATCGAATGCCCCGTCTTGTCTTTCATTTCGATGCGCACGGTGTCGCCGAACTTCATGAAAGGCGTCTTGGGCGCGCCGGTCGTAATCGTTTCGATGGTGCGGATCTCGGCGATGCAGGAATAGCCGGCGCCGCCCTCGGAGACGGGCTTGCCGGGGCCGCCGTCGAGCTTGTTGGAAACCGTGCCGGAGCCGATGATCGTGCCGGCGACGAGCGGCCGGGTCTTTGCCGCATGCGCGACGAGCTGGCCGAAATCGAAGGTCATGTCGACGCCGGCATCGGCTTTGCCGAAGGCCTTGCCGTTGAGCGAGACGAGGAGCGGCAGGTGGAGTTTGCCGTCCTTCCAGGCGTCACCCAATTCGTCGGGCGATACGGCGACCGGCGAAAAGGCCGATGACGGCTTCGACTGGAAGAAACCGAAGCCCTTGGCCAATTCGGCGGGGATGAGGCCGCGCAGCGAAACATCGTTGACCAGCATGACGAGCTTGATGGCATCGCGGGCTTCCTCGACACTCGCCCCCATCGGCACATCGCCGACGATGACTGCGATCTCGGCCTCCATGTCGATGCCCCAGGCCTCATCCGCCGCGAGGATCGGGTCGCGCGGTCCGAGAAAACTGTCCGAACCGCCCTGATACATCAGGGGGTCGGTCCAGAAGCTTTCGGGCATGTCGGCATTGCGGGCTTTGCGCACAAGCTCGACATGGTTGACATAGGCCGAACCGTCCGCCCAGGCATAGGCGCGCGGCAAGGGAGAGGCGGCGTCATGTTCATGGAAGCGTGCGGTCGGCTGCGCGCCGGTTTCGAGGCCTTCCGCCACGCGCTCGAGGCGCGGTGCGACATGGTCCCAGTCATCCAGGGCATCCTGCAGGGTGCGGGCGATATGCCCGACCTCCGAGCAGCGCGTCAGGTCACGCGAAACGACGACCAGCCGGCCGTCACGGGTGGAATTCTTCAGCGTCGCAAGTTTCATGCACGTCTCTCCCGATCTTGTTTGCAGCCGTCAGATGGTGTCATCTTCCGGTTGCCTGTCTCCACCCTCGTGCGCCGCTCCCACGGCGCATCGCATTCTTCAAGGAATTCCGCGTGAACCGCTCGGTCCAAAACTCCCTGCTGATCGCCGCCGCCTTTATCGCGGCAACGGCCACCATCCTTTATACGATGGGTCAGCCGCTCATCTGCAAGTGCGGATATGTGAAACTCTGGCATGGCGTCGTTATTTCTTCGGAAAACTCGCAGCATCTCAGCGATTGGTACACGCCGAGCCACATCATTCACGGCATCCTGTTCTTTGGCCTCTTCACGCTGCTCCTGCGCAAAGCCAGCATCAACGTGCGCCTCGTGCTGGCCCTGATCGTCGAATGCGCATGGGAAATCCTCGAAAACACCGACATGATCATCAACCGCTACCGGGAATCGACGATCTCGCTCGATTATTTCGGCGACAGCGTGATCAATTCGAGCGCCGACATCCTCGCCATGGTCGTCGGCTTCTTCCTGGCGTCGCGCCTGCCGGTCTGGGCAAGCGTGGCGATCATCATCGTCTTCGAGGCGACGACCACCTATCTCATCCGGGACGGCCTGACGCTCAATATCCTGATGCTCGTCTGGCCGATGGAAGCGGTGAAGGCCTGGCAGGGCGGCTGAGATCATTTGATGCCCGGCGTGCCGTCGAACTTGCGCTCCAGCCCATCCCAGCATTCGAGATAGTTGTCTTGCAAGGTCTCCAGCTCGGCGGCAAACTTGGTGAGTTGCTGCGGATAGCGGGTCTCGAACATGAAGGCCATGGTGTGGTCGAGCTTCACCGGCTTCAGTTCGGTGTTCGAGGCTTTTTCGAAGCCTGTCGCATCAGGCCCGTGCGGCAGCATCATGTTGTGCAGGCTCATGCCGCCAGGCACGAAGCCCTCTTCCTTGGCGTCGTATTGGCCATGGATCAAGCCCATGAATTCGCTCATGATATTGCGGTGATACCACGGTGGGCGGAACGTGTGCTCAGCCACCATCCAGCGCGGCGGGAAGATGACGAAGTCGATATTGGCCGTGCCCGCCTCCTCGGTCGGCGCTGTCAGGACCGTGAAGATCGACGGGTCCGGATGATCGAAGAGGATCGCGCCGACGGGGGAATAGGTGCGAAGGTCGTATTTGAACGGGGTGTAGTTGCCGTGCCAGGCGACGACGTCGAGCGGCGAATGGCCGATCTCCGTGACAAAGAACTTGCCGCACCATTTGACATGCACCCGGCAGGGCGTTTCCTTGTCCTCATAGGCGGCGACGGGCGTCTTGAAGTCCCGCGGATTGGCAAGGCAGTTGGCGCCAATCGGGCCGCGATCCGGCAGGGTGAATTTCGCGCCGTAATTTTCGCAGATATAGCCGCGCCAGGTATCGCCCTCGCCGAGGCGGGAGACCTTGAACATCATGCCGCGCGGAATGAGCGCGATTTCCAGCGGCTCGACATCCATGATGCCCATTTCGGTGAAGATCCTGACGGCGCCGAGCTGCGGTACGACCAGCAGCTCGCCATCGGCATTGAAGAAATAGTCGTCCACCATATCGGCGTTGAACGTATAGGCGTGCGCGGCCATGCCGACCTGGGTCAGCACGTCGCCCGCCGTCGTCATGGTGCGGATGCCTTCAAGGAAGTTCTGCGTTTCCGCCGGCGCCGGCAGCGGGTTCCAGCGCAGCTGGCCGAGCGGCAGGGAATGATCGTCGAGGCAGGGCGCGCTCTTCCAGTGCGGATAGGAGGCGTTGGAGAAGCGGCGAGTGTGGCGCACGCTCGGGCGGATGCGGTAAAGCCAGGAGCGCTCGTTGGTGCCGCGCGGCGCGGTGAAGGGCGAGCCGGAGAGCTGTTCGGCATAGAGGCCGTAATTGCATTTCTGCGGACTGTTCTGGCCCTGCGGCAGGGCGCCCGGCAGGGATTCCGTCTCGAAGTCGTTGCCGAAGCCCGGCATGTATCTCAGGCTGTTGGTGCTCTCGGACATGGCTTGCCCTCCTCTTCAAGCAGGCTTAGATGGTTGCAGATGTAACTGTCCATTTTGTAACCATCAAGGCGCCGTCGATGGACTTCAATCTTGAAAGTTTCCTGCCCTATCGCCTCAACCAGGCGGCCGAGCGGGTGAGCCAGCGTTTCGCCGCGCAGTACCGCGCCCGCTACCGCATGACACGGCCGGAATGGCGGGCGCTGGCGGCTCTCGGCAGCTATGGCCGGATGACCGCC
>NZ_JBLZPH010000057.1:0-26394 GCF_049199205.1 Shinella sp. M31
ACGAAGGTGTTGGAGTTCGGCCCTGGCCAGATGCGGTAGGCGCCGGGCGTCGAATAGGGATAGGCGGCAATCGCCTTCTCGATTTTCGGGATCAGCCGCGCCGCCTCTTCGCCGCTCACGGAGACGACGGTGCGCGGCGTGTTGGAATACCAGAAGGCGTCGGGCACATAGGCATTCTTGCGCACCGGCGTTCCCCAGCCCACCTTGTCGTAGCGATTGTAGCTCGCGGCATTCGCCGCTTTCGTGACGATCCAGGCATGGCTCGCCACCGCGCCCTTCATGCCGCCCGTCGCGGCGGAGAAGATGTGGATCGTCGCCTGCGGCGTCGTCTTCGCGTCCGGCAGGATACCGGCAGAAGTCCAGTTCGCCTCGCGCCAGGTGGCCGGGCGGTCCTTGACGTACCAGTAGCCGGCGGCGCCCAATGCGGGCATCAGGTAGATCACGAGAAAGAGGACAAGGACGTTCCTCAGCAATTTCATGCGGGCGCTCCGAAACCGAGTGGGCAGTTCGATCGATTTCGGATAATACCGCAGCGGAAATCGGAAATTTGAGGGCACGATCATGGCAAATCCGGTACTTGTCGAAGTCACCCGCGGCAATCTCGTCGAAAGCCGCCATCGCGGCATGGTCGTGGTGGTAGATGGCGATGGCGCGGTGGTGTTTTCGCAGGGCGATATCGATGGCGGCGTTTTTCCGCGCTCGGCCTGCAAGGCCATGCAGGCGCTGCCGCTGATCGAAAGCGGTGCCGCCGATGCGCATGCCTTCGGCAACCAGGAACTGGCGCTCGCCTGCTCCTCGCACAGCGGCGAAGCCGCGCATGCGCGGCTTGCCGGCTCCATGCTCGCCGCCGCCGGCGTCGATGAGAGCGTGCTGGAGTGCGGCGCGCATTGGTCCTTCGAGCAGCCCGTGCTGATCGGCCAGGCCCGCCTGCTCGACCGCCCGACGGCCCTTCACAACAATTGCTCCGGCAAACATGCCGGCTTCGTCTGCGCCGCCTGCCACACCGGCAAGGATTTGAAGGGTTATGTGCGCTACGAGCACCCCGTGCAGGCCGAAATCCGCGGCATCATGGAAAGCCTGACGGGCGCGGCTCTCGCCGTCGACAATTGCGGCGTCGATGGCTGTTCGATCCCGACCTATGCCGTGCCGATGAAGGGCCTCGCCCACGGTTTCGCAAAAATGGCGACCGGCGTCGGCCTCGCGCCCGAGCGCGCAAAAGCCTCGCGCCGCCTGATGGAGGCCTGCATGGCCGAACCCTTCTTCGTCGCCGGCACGGGCCGCGCCTGCACCCGCCTGATGGAGACCGCCCCCGGCCGCATCTTCGCGAAGACCGGCGCCGAAGGCGTGTTCTGTGCCGCCATCCCGGAAAAAGGCCTCGCCATCGCGCTGAAATGCGAGGACGGCACGACCCGCGCCGCCGAAAGCATGGTCGCCGCCACGCTTGCCCGTTTCTTCACGGAAGAGCCCGATATCCACGCCGCCCTGATGGCCCAGGCCAACCGCTCCATGAAGAACTGGAACGGCATCCATGTCGGCGATATCAGGGTGACGGACGCACTGGCCGCCTGATCAGGCTTCCAGTATCTCCAAATCCAGCTCCCGGTAGGGCGCCAGCACCTCCGGCGCCAGTCCGCCCGGCACGATAAGGCCGGTGGCGGAACGTGTCGGCATGATCGTCCATGGGGAGGCGCGGCCGAGTTTTTCGGCTGTGAGCAGCACCCAGGTGGCGCCGGCGTTTTCAGCAATAATGCGTTTGGTGGCCGCTTCCTCCATGTCGCCGGTCGTCAGGCCGTGCGTCGGATGGGCGGCCGTCACGCCCATGAAATAGAGATCGGCCTTCAGGCCGCGGATCGCCTCCAGCGCCAGCGCGCCCGTCGTCACCATGGAATGTTTGTAGAGCCGCCCGCCGATCAGCACGACCTCGGCGGTCGGGTGGCGCTCGAGTTCGCAGGCGATCGTCGGGCTGTGCGTCACCACCGTGAAGGCGAAGCTGCGCGGCAACGCACGGGCAAGCGCCGCCGTCGTCGTGCCGCCATCGAGGAAGATCACTTGTCCCGGCTCGATCATCGCCGCTGCGCGGGCGCCGAGCGCGGCCTTCTCGTCGGTTGCCAGCGCCTGCCGCGCGGCAAGATCCGGCAGGGCGGGTGCAAGCGGCAACGCCCCGCCATGTACGCGCTTCAACAGCCCCTCGGCCGCCATTTCGCGCAGATCCCTGCGGATCGTGTCCTCGGATAGATCGAGTTCCGCCGCGAGCGCCTTGGCGACGATTTCCCCGTCGCGGTTCAGGCGCTGGGCGATGAGCGCCTTTCTCTGGCTGGTCAGCATATCCAAACTCCGTCTTGACTATGCACGAAATTACACGAATAATCTGGAAATATCCAGAATAATCCGGATATTTCGTGCAAAAATGTAAGGAGTAAAACATGTTGATCCTGATTGCTGGCCCCTATCGTTCGGGCACCGGGGATGATCCGCAGAAGATGGCGGAGAACTTGAAGCGGCTGGAAGCGCCATCTTATGCGCTGTTCAAGGCCGGCCATGTGCCGATGATCGGCGAATGGGTGGCGCTGCCCGTCTGGCATGCGGCCGGCGGCCGGGAGATCGGCGATGCCCTGCACGAGGAGATCTTTTATCCGACGGCGCATCGTCTGCTCGCGCTCTGCGAGGGCGTGCTGCGCCTGCCCGGCGACAGCAAGGGCGCCGACAACGACGTGCGCATCGCCCGCGAACGCGGCATTCCGGTCTGGCATCGGCTGGAGGATGTGCCGGGCTGCGCGGCGGCGGCATAATTTTTTCAAAACGTTTGTCGGCAAGGGGCTGCGTGTTACGTCCTTGTGGCGTGACGGGGGAACGCACCCCGCATCGCCAACAATCAAGGAGGATTTCCATGCGCATGATTTTCGTCAACCTGCCCGTCAAGGACCTGCCGGCGACCCGCCGCTTCTTCGCGGCGCTCGGCTTTACCTTCAACGAGCAGTTCTCCGACGATACCGCCGCCTGCATGGTGGTGGACGAAAACATCTTCGTCATGCACCTGACTGAGGAGAAATTCGCCCAGTTCGTCAACGGCAAGGTCGGCGATCCCGAGCAGCAGACGCAGGCGCTGACCTGCTTCTCCGCGTCGAGCCGCCAGGAGGTCGATGACTTCAAGGCCAAGGCTCTGGCTGCCGGTGGCCGCGAATGGAAGCCGAACATCGAGTTCGGCCCGATGTACGGCTGCTCCTTCCAGGACATCAACGGCAATGTCTGGGAATTCATGCATATGGATCAGTCGGGCGGCTGATCACCGGTCCGCAACTCTCTCCCGACTGTGGGAGAGAGTTGCACATCGCTTTGTCGGTCTTCAGCAGGATTTTGACAGGGAAGGTGCTATCTCTTCCATCGCAATCGCCGCGCATGCACGACGGACGATCCCATATAGGTGATGAAGCAACTTCGAATGCGCTCACGACGTATCATGGCGCGAGGATTGCCAAACCATTCCGCGCCTTCCGCCATGAAAACCCAGTCTATGAAATCGTCGGCCGTGACATATCCCCGTTCGGAAATATAGCGCGTCACATGACGCCATCCGTCATCCTGCAAGCTGCCGCAGCAGCCATAGCCGACGCAGATCGCTCTGATCAGCGCGTGGAAATCCTTGTTTTCGGACATTGGAACGCCCGCCGATGCGGGCCAAAAGTGAGGGACTGACCGCGATGAAGCCGGAATATGTCGGGACTGTCAATCACGGTCAGCGCCGCCGATTTCTCTATGCCTTGATTTGTATGGCTTAGTCGTCGTGGCTATGCGCCTCCGCGACGAAGCTGAGCGTCGCCGTGTAGCCGATCTGGTCCGCCTTCGGGTCGTTTTCCAGCGGCACGCTGTGATCGATCGCCAGCACGTTCAACCCGTCATTGCGGATTGCCACCACGACTTCGCCGTCGGCATCCGTCGGGTCGCTCTTGAGGGAAGCCTGGTTGACGTAGTCGAGCGTCACCACCGCGCCGGCAAGCGGTTTGCCGTCGTGCAGTACGCGCAACCGGATCGGATCGCCGGCCTTGCGACCGACCGGATTGTCGAGCGGCAGGATCTGCAGATCCTGCTTCGGGAAGGCGGGCAGGGCGCCGTGGGCGTGGAGAAGCGACAGGCTGTTCTTGATGTAATGGCCGGCGGCCTTCGCGTCCGTCACCTTGTCCTTTGCCTCGTTCACCCACTTGCCGTCCGTCTTCTCCGTCCAGTAGCCGTTGTCGAAGGTGAGCAGGATCGCGGCGGGGTCGCCCTCGGGCTTCAGGATCGCGTGCTTTTCGCGTTTGTCGATCTCCACCTGGGTTGCCGCACCCTCCTCGGAGATCGCCAGCGCCTGCGTGATGCGCGCGGGATCGTAGGGGTCGTCGCCCGCGCCATGGCCATAGACGACGCCGAGATTGCCCCAGCGTTCCGCCACCCAGGCGCCATGCGCCCCGGCGGTGAGGGGCAGCGAGAGGACGAGCGCGAGCGCGCCCGAAACAGCGAGAATCTGCTTCAGCATTCTGGTCTCCAAGTTGGTAATGTTATTACGTTACAATGGCGATGTAGCGTTCAACCTTGCGCCCTGTCAAGCGGGCAGCGTGAAAGATCAATCGAGCAATTTGCGCAGCTTGGCCGGCGCCTTGAGGCGCCAGGATTCGGCGAGGCGGTGCCGGAGCTCCGTGTCGTCGATGACGGCGGCGCGCACCAGAAGCCCGGCAAGCCTTTGTAGTGGTCGGTTTCGTAACGGAGGTCGGGCGTCCGCTCGATCAGGCGCTCCTTGTCGTCGAGCGGCACCATCAGCACCAGCGTTTCGCCATCCTTGATACGCACGAAGAGCTTTCCGGCCACCTTCAGCGCCGGGGTGCCATAGGACGTGCCGGTCTCGACGCCGGGCAGGTCCTCGGCAAGACGCTGGAGCCGCGCCAAAAGCGGATCGTCGGACATGCGAAATCCTCCTCGCCTAGACTGTACCGGGGCGGGGCGGACGGCGAGGGGGAGGATCAGCGGCGGCAGGCCGCTTCGGGGGCGGAGGGCTGTGGCCGGAAGCGACCAAAGGGCAGGTCGCCGAGCGCGCGGGCATCCATCGTCTCGATTGCCGGATGGGCGAGCGGGTCGCGTATCCAGATGGGGCTGTCCGCCGGCTCCGCTTCCGCTTTCAGCGCCTCCGCGATCATGGAGAAAATCTTTAACATTGCCTTCTCCTTGCGGTTCGTTATCAGTATCAATGCTTGATAATCGCGCAAGGATCGGCTCTCTTCAATCGAGCACTTCGTGATCTGGATATAGAAAAACTATATGCGAAATCTCAACCTCGTCCATCTGAACGGCCTTCGCGCGCTGGAGGCGGTGGGGCGGCTCGGCTCGTTGCAGGCGGCGGCGGAGGAGCTGGGCGTTACCGTCGGCGCCGTCAGCCAGCAGGTCATTCGCGCCGAGGAGCAGTTGGGGCGGGCGATCTTCGACCGCACGAACCGCGGCCTCACGCAGACGGCGTTCGGCACGCCCTTCCTTGCGCGTCTCTCCGCGGGCTTTGGGCAGATTTCCGAGGCGGTCGCCACGACCCAGCGCCGCGACGATGCGATCCTGACGATCTCGGTCGCGCCGATCTTCGCCTCGCGCTGGCTCATCCACCGTATCGATCGCTTCGCCGCCGCCCATCCCGAGATCAGCCTGCGCATCGAGGCGACGACGACGCTGGTCGACCTCGCCCGCTCGGATGTCGATCTCGGCATCCGCGTCGGGCCGGGCACCTGGCCGGATGTGCGGGCGGAGTTCTTGATCCCGCAGGTGATGTTCCCGGTCTGCGCACCGGCGCTGGCGGAGAAAATCAAGACACCGGAGGATCTCGCCGCGCAGCCGGCCGTAATCGATGGCAATGACCAATTCACCTGGGAGCGCTGGCTCAAGGCGGCGGGGCTCGACATTCCCGCACCGAAGGCGCGCCACGTCTTTTCCGACGCCTCGCTCTGCCTCGATGCGGCGCTGGCCGGGCAGGGGGTGCTGCTCGCCTGGCCGGTGCTCGCCTCCTGGGCGCTGAAGGAGGGGCGGCTCGTCGCGCCGTTCCCGCTGCGCGTCGAGACCGGCAACGGCTATTATTTCGTGACGGCCCCCGGCGTGCCGGAGCCGCGCAAGGTCTCGCTCTTCAAGCGCTGGCTGCGGGCTGCCATCGCCGAAGATGAGGACGGCTTTGCCGGCGCCGTCATTCCGGCTCTTTCGCCCGCGTCTCCATCATCGCCCTGAAGGCCGGGCGCGCCTGGCAGCGCTCCAGCCACGCCTTGACGTTCGGCGCGGCGTCGAAGAGCTGCGGCTGGCTCATGGCATAGCGGAAGACCTCCGCGACATTGAGATCGGCGACGGTGAATCGGTCGCCGACGACATGGCCGGTGGCGGCGAGATGCTGGTCGAGCCGCTGGAAACATTTTTTCAGCGCCTTGGCCGCGCCGCGAATGGTGAGGCGCCCCGCTTCGCTTTCCGCCGCATTGGTGTCGAGCGCCAGGATGATCTTCACGGCATGCGGCTCAACCTCGGTCGCCGCCCACATCGTCCATTGCAGCATTTCCGCCTCTTCCGTCACCGTCCGGCCGGCAAGCGGGCCGCCATGCTTGCGGGCGAGATAGAGATTGATCGCGAGCGACTCGGTCATCACGAAGCCGCCGTCATCGATGCAGGGGATGAGGCCGGTCGGATTGACGGCCAGGAAGTCCGGCGACTGCGTGTTGAGGGGCGCGTCGGCGGCATGCGGATCGTCCACCCGGCGGGCCTGCACGACCGGCACGGAAACGAAGGGCAGGCCGAGTTCGCCCGCCAACCAGTAGGCGCGCGAGGCGCGGGAGCGGTAGACGCCGTAAATGCTGAGCATGGATCCTCCTGATGCAAGCGGTTTGGCGATCGCGCTTGCGATAGAACAAGGTGCCCCGGCCTGTCCTGTCCTGGAAGACAGGCACCGCACGGAACCTGCCGGCACCATAGGCGGCGGGCCTTGCCCGCGGTAGGCTGATCGCCTGATCGATCGATGAATTGTCGTGATGGCGCGCCAATCTTATGACTGCAAACAGACTGGAAGCGTCGAAGCGGGAGATCTGCACATGAATGATATCGCTGCGCCGCGCCAGCTCCGCAACCGCCCGAACCGCGTCACGCCTTTCGGACGATTGGAGCCGTCGGTTTGCCGAGGGGCGTTCCTGGGCAACCGTGGCGACCTGCATGCCGCCGATGGTTCCATCCGCAAGTCCTATGCCGTGAAATTCTGGATTTGCTGCACGCTTGAGGAAACCAACGGCCAGCGGGTGACGTTTGATGAGCGGGGACACTGTACGCCGCTCTTCTTCTGGGACGAGGCCGTGGCGATGGCCGCCGGCCACCGTCCCTGCGGGCAATGCCGAAAGCCGGCATTTCATGCCTTCAAAAACGCCTACAACAGGGCCAAAGGCTTTCCTGACGGCCATTTCGTGTCGGTCAAGGAGATCGACGCCGAGCTTCATACTTACAGGCTCGACGCTCATAAGCGTCAGCGCCGGTACAGAGCATCGGCAACCGAATTGCCTTCAGGGACGTTCGTCGCCTTCGACAGCGCGCCGGAAACCGCAGTTTTGCTTTGGGATGGATCGGCATATTCATGGAGCCATGCCGGATATGCGGAGCCGGTCGGCATCGATAGCCTCGCCCAAGTTAACGTGCTGACGCCGCGGATACTGGTGGAGGTCCTGAGAGCGGGCTATGTCCCCTCGGTCCGTCTCCCCGTCAATGCCACACGAAAATCCGAGTAGCCGATGGTGAGCGACCTGGCCGTCTGCTTTGCCGCATTGACCTCTTGCCGGCATGGGGCTATGGGCGAAAGGGTCCGCGCGCTCGTGGATGGGGATAAAGAATGAACCGACGGATGACACATTGGGGCCTCTGCCTGCGCATGTTGTGCGCGGTCGCCCTGCTGTTCGTCGGTCTCGCCCATCGTCCGGCCATGGCCGCGATGCCCGCCGGCGTTTCGCTTGCGGATTACGTCCTGCCCGACGGCACCTTCGCCGATCTCTGCCTGAACAATGTCGTCGACGGCAAGACGAAGCAGGCCATGCCCGGAAAGTGCGAGGCCTGCCGCATCGGCGGCGCCATGCTGATCCCCGAGCCGGCGACATTTGCCGCCACCGTTCTCACCTTCCGTCAGGTCGCGGCCCTTCCGCTTGTCGAAGAGGCGCTGCATTCCCGGCGCGAGCGGCCCGGCGCCCCGCCGCGCGCACCTCCCTTCCTGTCCGTCTGATTTTGCAGTCCGCGCGGCGAAAAGCCGCCGTGCGCCCGAAATCCAGCCTGACAGGACCGTCTCATGTCCGTAATTTCAGACGCGCCGGCTATTGCCGCCGCCGAACCCGCAGCACTTTCGCAGCGCCTCTACCGCGCGATTTGGCGCTGGCACTTCTTCGCCGGCCTCATCGCCGTGCCCTTCATGATCAGCCTCGCCATCACCGGCGGCCTCTATCTGTTCAACGACGAGATCGATGCGAGCCTGTTCCGCTACCGCAACTATGTCGCGGTGGGCGACACGGTGCTGCCGCCGTCGAAGATCGTCGAGAAGGCGATCGAGGCCGTGCCCGGCGGCACGCTTTCCTCCTATCGCACGCCGGCCGGTGCCGACCGTTCCGCCCGCGTGACGCTCGCAACCGACGCCGGCCGCGAGCTGGTCTTCGTCGATCCCTATAACGGCGCCGTGCTCGACACGGTGGGCGCCAAGGAGGAGTTCAACGAAGTCGTGCAGGACCTGCACAGCCTCGATTATTTCGGTACCTCCTGGGAGCGGATCATCGAGGTGGTCGCGGGCTTCGCCATCGTGCTGACGCTGACCGGCATCTATCTCTGGTGGCCGCGCAACCAGACGGGCGGCGTTCTGAGCGTGCGCGGCACACCGAAAAAGCGCGTCTTCTGGCGCGACCTGCATGCCGTCACCGGCATTTTCGCCAGCGTCGTCATCCTGTTCCTCGCCTTCAGCGGCCTGCTCTGGTCGGGCTTTTGGGGCGCCAAGCTCAATGCTACGCTCACTGCGAACGGCATGGGCTACCCCGTCCAGCTCTGGGACAACGTGCCCCATTCCATGCTGGTCACCACGGATGTGCAGCCCAAGGCCTCCTGGCTCATGGAAAACGCGCCGGTGCCGGAATCGAGCCCGCCGGCCGGTGGCCAGACGGCGTTCCCGCCGATCGGTCTCGACAATGCCGTGACGATCGCCGACGCCGCCGGCATGCTGCTGGGCTACGAGATGTCGCCCCCGTCGAGCGAAACCGGCGTCTATACCGCCGCGATCTACCCGGCCGATCTCCAGCATGAGCGGACCATCCATCTCGACCAATATACCGGCGAGCGCCTGGTCGATATCGCCTTTGCCGATTACCCCGCGACGGGCAAGGCGATCGAATGGAGCGTCAACCTGCACAAGGGGCAGGAATGGGGCCTGTTCAACCAGCTTCTGATGCTCGCGAGCTGCCTCATGGTCATCGCCATGAGCGTGTCGGCGGTCGTCATGTGGTGGAAGCGCCGGCCCTCGGGGCGCATCGGCGTGCCCCCCGCACCGCGCGAAAAACGCATCTATATCGGCCTCTGGGCGATCGCCGGCGTTTTCGGCGTGCTCTTTCCGCTGACCGGCATCACCATTCTCGCCATGATCCTGTTCGACCAGATCGTCATCCGCTCCGTGCCGCCGCTGCGGCGCCTGTTCTCCTGATTCAGAGCGTTTCCGGTTGACCGGAAACGCTCTGAACTTTTGTTTTTTACCGCATTGTCCGACGCCGAAGCGAACTCGCTTCGGCTGGAAATGCTCCAGATAAGGAAACGCCCATGAAACGCCTTCTCGCAACCATCGCCGCGCTGGCGCTCTCGGCCACGGCCGTGCTGGCTCACGACTTCACCGTCGGCAATCTCGAAATCCATCACCCGGCCTCGAAGGCCACGCTGCCCGGCCAGCCCGTCGGCGGTGGTTTCATGACCATCGCCAACAAGGGCACCGAGGCCGACCGCCTCGTCTCCATCACCGCGCCCGACGTTTCCGACGACGTGCAGATCCATGAGATGGCGATGGAAAACGACGTGATGAAGATGCGCCAGCTGCCTGACGGCGTGGAGATCCCGGCCGGCGGCACGGTCGATCTCAAGTCCGGCGGCCTGCATGTCATGTTCATGAAGATCAAACATCCCCTCAAGGAAGGCGAGAGCTTCAAGGCGACGCTGACCTTCGAAAAGGCCGGCGCCCTCGACGTCACCTTCAAGATCGAATCCGCCAAGCCCGGCAATGCCACGGGCGGCGAGGGCGGAGCGAACCATGAGGGGCATGGCGGCTGAGGAAAAGCGGATGAGGGGGCAATGCGGATACGCCCCCTCATCCGCCTTGGCGTCTCTCCGTTCGGGCAAAAGGGAGAGGCGCTTTGCGGGGACGGGCTCAACCCGTCCGGTTCTGTTCGATCGTCAGATGCGCGTAGCTGGACGATTGGGCGGCGAGATCGTCGGTCGTGCGTTCGTTCCAGCGGTAGCCGACGATGGCGCCATCAGGGGTGTCGTCGAAGATATTGCCGGAAATCAGCGCCGATCCGGCCTCCTCGACGACGGTGACGGCGCAGCCGACCGGGCTCTTGCGCACGAGATTTCCGGATACGACGAGGCCGCGCATATAGGGGCCCCAGCCGAGCATCAGGCCCCATTTCGGCGCGTTTTCCACCGTGTTGCCGGAGACGACCGTGTCGGCCTCCACGGCGATGCCGAAGCCAAAGCCCGCGCCGTCGTGGATATAGGGGCCGTCGAGCTTGAGATTGCGCACGACATTGCCGGTGACGGTGGCAAGCCGGCCGCCCTCGTTGAAATTGACGATCAGGATGCCGTTCGCCGCACCGTCGATGAGGTTGCCGTTAACGATGGCGCCCTCGAAGCCGAATTCCGAGTAGATCGCCGTCTCGCCGCTGTCGAGACAGGTATTGCCCGCGATCTGGATGTTCGAGCCGGCATTGGAGCGGATGGCGGAGAAGGCGCAGGCAGAGACGTGATTGTTCGTCACCATCACGTCGTCGGCGCGAAAAATGTTGATGCCGTTGCCATATTCGCCGGTGCCGCCGCGCGTCGCGGAGATGCGGGCGATGCGGTTGCCCGAGACGATGGTGCCGTCGCGGCCCTTCTGCCAGCGATGGACGAGAATACCGCCATTGCCGCAATCGAAGACCTGGTTGCCGGTGACGGAGAGGTCGTGGCTCTCGACGGCATAGAGCGCATAGTCGGCGGCGCCGGACAGCCGGTTGCGCTCGATGCGCCCGCCGGAACGCTCCAGACTGACGGCGGTTTTGGACGAACCCTGGATTTCGCAGTTTTCGATGACGACATTGGCGACGTTGCTGAGATGGACGAGGCCCTCCACCGTATCGCCGAGCCAGCGGTTCGCCCCGTCGATGACGAGATTGGCAAGCTCGATGCGGGAAACGCCGTCGGCCGCGAAGAGATGGCCGCCACCGCCATAGACGATGCGGGTGGCGCCCGGCACGCCGGTCAGCCGCGTATTGTCGGGCAGGGTGATGTTGGAGATCGCATAATCGCCGGGCGGCAGGAAGACCGGCATGTTCTTGGCGGCGGCGTCCTTCAGGAGCTTTTCGAAGGCCTTGCTCTTGCGGTCGTCGGCGCCGGGGCGAATCCCATGCGCCGAGGCATCGATGCTGCCGCGCAGATCGACATCGACGATCGGCAGGCGCGTGCCGCCGGCCGCAGCCGCCGGGGCGGCGAAACCGGCGGCGCCAAGACCGAGACCTGAAAGAAATAACCGTCTGGTAACCATGGAAGCTCCTTGCCGCATAGCACAGCAGGAACCGTGCCAGTTGCTTTCGTGCCGAAACGGAACAGTTTGGGTAATGCTCGCCCGAGTTGTTAAAAACGTCCCGAGAACGGCCGGATTGGCGGCATTTCGCCGGTTTCCTTTAGGTTTGGATAACGACTCTAGGTGTAGTTTCAGTTGTTCCGGGAAGAGCGGCGGCAGGCTGTGGGCTTCCTTGCGTTTGGGCTTTGCAGGGAACCATGTCGACGAAACTGTCCCACCTTGGCAATGATGACGCCGATGCGACCGCGCGTCTGATGTCCGCCAGCCAGCGCCTCATCACGGAGGCGGCGCGGCTTTTCCCGCTCGCCGCCGCGCAAAACGAGCGCACGATGTGGCTGGAAGCCATGATCGACGAGGTGCCGGACTATCTCTATTTCAAGGACCGCAACAGCCGCTTCGTCGTGGCCAACCGCGCCATCGTCAACGACAACAGGCGCGAGGGGCTGGAGAGCCTGGAGGGCCTGTCGGATTTCGACATCCACCCGGAGCATGTGGCGCGTGGCTTCTTCGAGACCGAGCAGGAGATCATCCGCACCGGCCGGCCAATGCTCGATATGGAAGAGCTCATCCGCGATGTCAGGGGCAAGCTGAAATGGCTGCTCACCTCCAAGCTGCCGGTGCGCGATGGCAAGGGCGAGGTGATCGGCATCGTCGGCATCGCCCGCGACATCACCGAGCGCAAGCGCTCCGAAAGCCTGCATGTCGGCCAGGCGCATCTTCTGAAGATGATCGCGCTCGGCTCGCCGCTGGCGGATGTGTTCTCCTCGCTCATCCTGCTGATCGAGGCGCATGTCGCCGATGTCACCGGCTCGATCCTGATGCTGGCGCAGGACGGCAAGCATATTGTCAACGGTGCCGCACCCAATCTCGACCCGGCCTATTGCCGTATGATCGAGGGTGCCGAAATCGGCCCGGCCATGGGCTCCTGCGGTACGGCGATGTGGCGCGGCGAGCAGGTCATCGTTTCCGATATCGAGACCGACCCGCTCTGGGCCGATTACAAGGCGCTGGTTGCGCCCTATGGTTTCCGTGCCTGCTGGTCGGCGCCCATCCGCTCCTACCAGGGGAAGGTGCTCGGCACCTTCGCGCTCTATTCGCGCATACCCGGCGAGCCGACGGCCGAGTGCATGAAGCTCGTCGGCATGGCGACGCACATCGCCGGCATCGCCATCGAACGCAAGGAGGCCGAGGACAGCATTCAGTTCATGGCGCATCACGATACGCTGACGGGCCTGCCGAACCGCAGCATGCTCGACGAGCGCGTCGCCTCGGCCATCGAGGCGGCGGATGATTGTGGTGGCACGATGACGCTCGCCTTCATCGACCTCGACAATTTCAAGCTGGTCAATGACAGCCTCGGCCATCATGCCGGCGACGAACTCCTGAAGATCGTCGCCAACAGGATGCTGCACTGCGTGCGCGCCAGCGACAGCATCGTGCGCCTCGGCGGCGATGAATTCGTCATCCTCATCAACGGTGCGATGCGCCGGGGCGAAAGCGTGGACGACAGGCTGCGCGCCGTGCGCGAGGCGATCGCCGAGCCCGTCGTTATCGAGGGGCGCTCCTTCCAGGTCACCTGTTCGATGGGTGTCGCCGCCTATCCCGAGCACGGCCGCAATGTCACCGAGCTGCTCGCCCGTGCGGACGTCGCCATGTACCGGGCCAAGGAAATCGGCCGCGATGCCATGCAGGTCTTCACCGCCGAACTTGCCAACCGGGCGCATGAAAAGCTGGAGCGGCAGGAGGAGCTGCGCCGCGCGCTGGCGCAGGGCGAACTCTTCTTGCAATACCAGCCGCAGATGGACCTTGCGAGCGGCCGCATCTTCGCTGTCGAGGCGTTGATCCGCTGGCGCCATCCCGAGCGCGGCCTTGTCGGCCCCGGCGATTTCATTCCGCTTGCCGAAGAGACCGGCCTGATCGGCCCGATCGGTGACTGGACGCTGCGCGCCGCCTGCCGGCAGAACAAGGCCTGGCAGGTCTCCGGCCTGCCGCCCATCGTCGTCAGCGTCAATGTCTCGGCCCGCCAGTTCCAGGAGAAGGATTGGGTGGAGCGCGTGGCCGCCGCGCTGGAGGAGAGCGGACTGGAAGCGCGCTATCTCGAACTGGAGCTCACCGAAAGCCTCATCATGCAGGACGTGCAGCAGGCGGTGGAGACTATGCATCGCTTGGAAAAACTCGGCGTGCACCTTGCCATCGACGATTTCGGGACGGGCTATTCCAGCCTTGCTTCGTTGAAGAGCTTCCCCGTCGGACGCCTGAAGATCGACCGTTCCTTCGTGAAGGACCTGCCGGAGGATGGCGACGACGCGGCGATCGCCCGCGCCGTGATTTCACTGGCCCACACGCTGCAGCTGCGCGTCATCGCCGAGGGCGTGGAGACCCGCGAGCAGATGGATTTTCTGCGCGAGGCGGGCTGCGACGAAATCCAGGGCTACTATCTCAGCCGTCCCATCGATGCGCGTGGCCTTCAGGCCATTCTCTGCATTCCCAGCCTCTGACGGGAGAGCCGTTTTGGCGGGCGGCTCTTGACATTGTTACGTTGATATCAACAGTAAGAAGCATGTCCGATGATGCGCTGATTCCCTACGAGACGACGCTTTTCGTGCGTGACCATTGCCTGTGTCTGCATGCGCAGCGCGCGGCCCGCGCGCTTGCCCGCCGTTTCGATGATGCGCTGCGGCCGCTCGCGCTGACCAACGGCCAGTTCTCCCTGCTGATGGCGCTGAACCGTCCCGAGCCGCCGCCGATGGGGCCGGTCGCCGCCGTTCTCGCCATGGACCGCACGACGCTGACCGCCGCGCTGAAGCCGCTCGAGCGCCGGGGTCTCGTGCGCGTCGAGGCCGATCCGCGCGACCGTCGCGGCCGCCTGCTGCGCCTGACGGAGGAGGGCCGCCGTCTGCTGACCGAAGCCTTCCCGATCTGGAAGGAAACCCACGAAAAGATCGACCGCCAGCTTTCCACCGTCGATATGGGCACGCTCCGGGCCGGCATGATGGCGATCGCCTAACGACTTTTACGGGTCACGGACATTTCGGAGGTGAAGACATGGCGATCAAGCGGATGGACAATGTCGGCATCGTCGTCGAGGACCTCGACGCGACGATCGATTTCTTTCTCGATCTCGGCCTCGAGCTCGAAGGCCGGGCCACGATCGAAGGAGAGTGGGCCGGGCGTGTCACGGGACTGGGCGACCAGCATGTCGAGATCGCCATGATGCGCACGCCCGATGGCCACAGCCGTCTCGAGCTTTCCCGCTTCCTCCGGCCGGCCGTTATCGCCGATCATCGCAATGCCCCGGTCAATGCGCTCGGCTATCTGCGCGTCATGTTCGCCGTGGACGATCTCGACGCGACGCTAGAGCGGCTTCGCCCGCGCGGTGCCGCCCTTGTCGGCGATGTCGTCGATTACAAAGGCATCTATCGGCTCTGCTATATCCGTGGCCCGGAAGGACTTCTGATCGGGCTCGCGCAGGAACTCCGCTGAGGCGGCACAGCAAACGCCACCGCCCCTCTGGCAGAGCGCCGCAAAGCCGCTATCTTCCTCCCCATGAAGCCCGATCAGCTCCTCAAGCCGGCGCCCGCCGGTCTCTATTGCCCTGCCGGCGACTTTTACATCGATCCCGTCCGCCCCGTGGCGCGGGCGCTGATCACCCATGGCCATTCCGACCATGCCCGCGCCGGCCATGGCGCGGTGCTGGCGACGCGCGAGACGCTCGACATCATGGCGATCCGCTATGGCGAGGATTTTTGCGGCACCATGCAGGCGGCGGCCTTCGGCGAGCGCATCGATCTTTCCGGCGTCACCGTCTCGTTCCATCCGGCCGGCCATGTGCTCGGTTCGGCCCAGATCGCTGTCGAGAAGGATGGCCTGCGCATCGTCGCCTCGGGTGATTACAAGCGCGGCGCTGACCCGACCTGCGCGGCCTACGAGCCGGTGCCCTGCGACGTCTTCATCACCGAGGCGACCTTCGGCCTGCCGGTCTTCCACCACCCGGACCCGAAGGCGGAGATGGGCAAATTGCTCACGTCGCTGCGGCAATTTCCCGAGCGCAGCCACCTCGTCGGCGCCTATTCTCTCGGCAAGTCGCAGCGCGTGCTCAGGCTGCTGCGCGATTGCGGCTATGACGCGCCAATCTATATCCACGGCTCGCTCGCCCGGCTCTGCGACTACTATGTCAGCCGCGGCATCGATCTCGGCGACCTGCGCCCGGCCACCATGGAAAAGAGCAGCCCCGCCGATTTCCGCGGCGCCGTCATCGTCGGCCCGCCCTCGGCCTTCGCCGACCGCTGGGCGCGCCGCTTCAACGAACCGCTCATCGCCTTCGCCTCCGGCTGGATGATGGTGCGCCAGCGCGCCAAGCAGGGCGGTGTCGAGCTGCCGCTCGTCATCTCCGACCATTGCGACTGGCCGGAACTCACGGAGACGATCCGCGACCTCGCGCCGCAGGAAGTCTGGGTAACGCATGGCCGCGAGGAGGCCCTCGTCCGCTGGTGCGAACTGTCAGGCGTGCCGGCGAGGCCGCTGCATCTGGTGGGCTATGAGGATGAGGGGGATTGATGGTGGTGGAAGCACGCCCCTCATCCGCCCTGCCGGGCACCTTCTCCCCGCAGGCGGGGAGAAGGGGATATGCCGCGCCGGTCTCCTTCATAGTCATCGCTTCGTGTGGCGCGTCCCGTCTCCCCGCTTTCGGGGAGAGGGCTAGGGTGAGGGGCAATTCCGCGGAAGGATCCCACCCATGAGAGCTTTCGCCACCCTCCTGGACCGCCTCGTCCTCACACCCTCGCGCAATGGCAAGCTGAAACTGCTCGCCGACTATTTCCGCGACACGCCCGATCCCGACCGTGGCTACGGTCTTGCCGCCATCGCCGGCACCCTGGACCTGAAGAGCGTCAAGCCCGCGCTGCTGCGCGAGCTGGTGCTGGAACGCATGGACGAGGTGCTGTTCCGCTATTCCTACGACTACGTCGGCGATCTCGCCGAAACCATCGCGCTGGTCTGGGATCAGGAGCGCAAGGAGCGCGTGCCCGATGAGGCCCAGCCACGGCTCAGTGCTGTCATTACACGTATGAATGCGCTCGGCCGCACGGAGGTGCGCGGCGCGGTGCGCGATTTGCTCGACCAACTCGATCCCTCCGCCCGTTTCGCCTTCCTGAAGCTTGCGACCGGCGGCCTGCGCATCGGCGTTTCGGCGCGGCTCGCCAAGCAGGCGCTCGCCGAATTCTCCGGCATGGATGTGATGGAGATCGAGACCCTGTGGCACGGCCTGCAGCCGCCCTATGAATCGCTCTTCGCCTGGCTGGAGGGCACCGCCGACCGGCCGGTTCTGGCCACGCCCGCCATCTTCCACTCCGTCATGCTCGCCAATCCGGTGGGTGAGGGCGATCTTGACAATCTCGACCCGGCCGATTTCGCCGCCGAATGGAAATGGGATGGTATCCGCGTGCAGATGTCGTCATCGGGCACGACGCGAAAACTCTATTCCCGCTCCGGCGACGATATTTCCGCCGCCTTCCCGGATGTGCTCGATGCCATGAATTTCGAGGGCGTGGTGGATGGCGAGCTTCTGGTCGGCGGCACGGCGCGCACCAACAGCCCGACGCGCACCTTCTCCGATCTCCAGCAGCGGCTGAACCGCAAGACCGTCAATGCAAAAATGCTGGAGGATTTCCCGGCCTTCGTGCGCGCTTACGACGTGCTTTTCGAAGGCGAGGTGGACGTGCGTCCCGCCGCCTTCACCGAGCGCCGCGAGCGCCTTGCCGGCCTCATCGAGAAGGCGCCGCACGATCGCTTCGACCTCTCGCCGCTCGTGCCCTTCGCAAGCTGGGCGGACCTCGAAAAGATCCGCCGCGACCCGCCCGATCCGGTCATCGAGGGTGTGATGATCAAGCGGCGCGACAGCGCCTACCAGGCCGGCCGCATGAAGGGGCCGTGGTTCAAGTGGAAGCGCGATCCGTTCAATATCGATGCCGTGATGATGTATGCCCAGCGCGGCCACGGCAAGCGGTCCAGCTACTATTCCGATTTCACCTTCGGTGTGTGGACCGAAGGCCCCGACGGCGACGTGCTGGTGCCCGTCGGAAAAGCCTATTTCGGCTTCACCGATGCCGAACTCGAAGTGCTCGACCGCTTCGTGCGCAACAACACGACCGACCGTTTCGGTCCCGTCCGCGCGGTGCGCGCCGAGCCGGCCTACGGCTTCGTGCTGGAAGTCGCCTTCGAAGGCATCAACCGCTCCACCCGCCACAAATCCGGCGTCGCCATGCGCTTCCCCCGCATCGCGCGCCTGCGGCAGGACAAACTGCCCGCCGATGCCGACCGGCTGGAAACGCTGATGGCGATGGTGGAGGCGAAGGAGGCGTGAGCGTCAACGCGCGCGAAGCCACGCGATCAGCCGCCATGTTGCAATTGCCGCCGAGACGGCGAGGACTGCAAGAGAGGCAAGGGTTACCGTCAGCAGCATGTCGCCATAGCCCGCAACCGGGCTGTTGCACTGGAAGCCCCCAAAACCGAAGGCGCAATGGCGTTCGGATATCGTGCTGGATATCATGAGAATGACGGTCGCGGCGACCGCCATGGCTAAGCTCACGAAGGGAAACGGCGGAGCACGCATGGGGCCGACCATTCCGCATCCTCTTTCTGCCGTCAAGGCGCGGCGATCACAGCCCCAGCGGGGAAAGATCCGGGCCGAGCGGCACGATGCGGTTCGGGTTGAGCGACTTGATCGAATAATAGCCGTGCTTGATGTGGTCGATATTGACCGTTTCGCGCACGCCCGGGAGATCCAGCACACGCTTCGTATAGGCCGAAAGCGCCGTGTAGTCGGCAAGGCGCTGGCGGTTGCATTTGAAGAGTCCAAAATAGGCGGCGTCGAAGCGGATGAGGGTGACGAAGAGGCGGATATCGGCTTCGGTGAAGCTCTCGCCGGTCAGGAAGGCGCGGCCGTCGGACAGGCGGGTTTCCAATTCGTCCAGCATGGCGAAGACGCCCTGATAGGCCTCCTCGTAGGCGACCTGCGTGGTGGCGAAGCCGGCGCGGTAGACGCCATTGTTGAGGGCGGGGTAGATACGCTCGTTGAGGGCATCGATTTCGGCGCGGAGGGCTTGCGGGTAGAGGTCAACGCTCTCGTCCGCGAGTGCGCCAAAACCGCTGTTCAGCATGCGCACGATATCGGCCGACTCGTTGTTGACGATGGTCTTCTTTTCCTTGTCCCACAGCACGGGCACGGTGGCGCGGCCGGTGAAGGTCGGGGCTGCCCGCGTGTAGAGCTCGTGCATATAGGTGGCACCGTTCAGATCGTCGCGGTTGGAACCGGGGAAGGTGCCGAACTGCCAGCCCTGGTCGGACAAAGCGGGCTCGACGATGGAGACGGAGATCGCGTCGTCCAGCTTCTTCAGCTTGCGGGTGATCAGCGTGCGCGAAGCCCAGGGGCAGATGAGCGCGACATAGAGGTGGTAGCGGCCGCTCGCCGCGGCATAGCCGCCTTCGCCGGTCGGGCCGGCGCTGCCGTCGGGCGTCACCCAGTTGCGGAAGCTCGAAACCTGGCGCACGAAGCCGCCCTTGGCGTCGGTCGCCTGCACCGGCTGCCAGTCTTGCGTCCACTTGCCGTTGACGAGCATCGCATCACCTCACGTCGTTGATTGTGGCCCTGAACTACCGCCCGCGCGGGAAAACCGCAATTCGCGCGGCAATTGACACAGCGTTCACAAAGCGCACCTGCCACCGTGCGCGGCGTGGGCATGCGGCCACAGTCGCGGAAAAATGCCACGCGCAAGCCTCGGGCCAGCCGCAATTGCCACAATTAGGGCAGGGTTATGGACCTAGTTTGCGCCGCGTTAGCTAGTGATTCAGCCTCCTCGTCCATCCTGCCTTTCCGTCAAACGGATCCGATCTCTTCCATGACCGATACCGCGCTTTCCCGCCGCCGCTTTCTCCAGTTCTCCGGCCTCGCCATGGCGACCGGCCTGGCGGGCTGCACCTCGTCGATGAATACGGACCGTTTCCGAGAGGAGACGCGCCCCTATTTCCGCAATCCCGCGCTGGAGGGCCGGCCCGAGATCATTGCTGACGGGCGCGGCCCCATCAGCATTTATGGCCAGACGCCGCCCTCGGGCCTGCTGCCCGAATCGTCGGCCTATGCGGCCATGTACGGCCCGGTGAATGACGGCGGCTTCCAGGTGCCCGCGATCCCCTACCAGCAGATCGACGCGCGCTTCTACCGCCATGAGGTCGACAGCCCCTTTGCCGAGCAGCCGGGCACGATCATCGTCGATACCGGCAACCGCTTCCTCTATCTCATCCTGCCGAACGGTCGCGCCATGCGCTACGGCGTGGGCATCGGCCGGCAGGGTTTTGCCTGGTCTGGCCGTGGCGTCATCCAGTGGAAGCAGGCCTGGCCCAAGTGGACGCCGCCGGACGAAATGGTCAAGCGCCAGCCGGAACTGACGAAATATTCCGGCGCCAATGGCGGCATGCCCGGCGGCCTCAACAACCCGCTCGGCGCGCGTGCCCTCTACATTTTCCAGAACGGCCAGGACACGCTCTACCGCCTGCACGGCTCGCCGGAATGGAAATCCATCGGCAAGGCCGTCTCCTCGGGCTGCGTGCGCATGCTCAACCAGGATGTCATCGATCTCTACGATCGCGTGAAGGGCAAGGCGCCGATCCTCGTCATCTGACGACCGTTTTTTGAAAAGCCAAAAGGCCCGGATGTGATGCATCCGGGCCTTTTGGTATGACGCGGTTCGCCGGGGCCGCCGAATAGACGCAAAAACCCTGGTTTTGCAGCTCGCGCGGCCAGCGCACCCTTTCGATGCTGCTAATTTTAAATATTGCTAAATAAAGTTTCTTTACCATCGGGCAACCAAAAATCCCGAACGGCAAGGCATTCCCATGCAGATCTCGACCAAACTCGGTGCGGTGACCCTCTTCCTGACGCTGCTGCTCGCCGGCGCCATTTTCTCCACCTATCTCGTTCTCAACACCATGTCGGCCAAGATGGGCACCATTGTCGTCGATCGGCTGGTGCCCGCCGCCAGCCTCAAGCAGGTCGGCGATCTCTATGCCGTCAATATCGTCGATACCGCGCATAAGGTGCGCAGCGGCGCGCTGTCCTGGGAGGAGGGGCACCGGCTGAACACCGAGGCCGTCGCCGAGATCCAGAAGCTGTGGGATGCCTATGCCGCGACCTACCTCACCGACGAGGAGCGCGGTCTCGCCAAGCAGATGACGCAAGAGATGCACAAGCAGGCCGGCAGCATCAACGACCTGCTTGCCATCATGCAGTCGAAGGATCAGGCGGCACTCGACACCTATGTGACGACCCGGCTTTATCCCACCATCGATCCGATCGGCACCTATGTGGCCGCGCTGATCGATCTCCAGATCCGGGTCGGACAGGAGGAATTTGCCGCCGCCAATGAGACGAAGCACCTGACCCTCGTCCTGCTCGCTTTGTTCGGCGCCGTTGCGCTCACCATGGCCGGCCTGTCCTTCTGGATCATCGTCGCGGGTGTCTCGCGTCCGCTGCGCACCATCACCAAGGTGATGCAAACGCTGGCGCAGGGCGTGACGGATTTCGAGGTGCCCTTCCGCAGCCGCAAGGACGAGATCGGCCAGATCTCGGGCGCAGTCGAAGTCTTCCGGCAGTCCGAGATCGCCAAGGTCCGCTTGCAGGCGGAAGCGGAGGCCGCGCGTCTCCAGGCCGAGCAGGACCGCGTGCGCCTGCAGGAGGAAGCCGAGGCGGCCGCGCAGAGGCGTCTGCAGCAGGCGACATCAGGCCTTGCCGCCGGCCTGCGCCGCCTTGCCGGTGGCGATCTCAGCTTCCAGCTCGACGAGCCTTTCGCGCCCGATTTCGAGCAGCTGCGCAGCGACCTGAATTCCGCCGTGGCGGAGCTTGGCCAAACGCTGCGCGCCGTCTCGCAGGCCGTCGACGAGATGGACACCGGAACCCGCGAGATCAGCACCGGCGCGGATTCGCTCTCCAAGCGCACGGAGCAGCAGGCCGCCTCGCTGGAGGAGACCGCCGCAGCGCTTGACGAGATCACCGCCAACGTGACCAATTCGACGCGCCGGGCCGAGGAGGCACGCTCCGTCGCCGCCGAGGCGAACGGCAATGCGGCGCGGTCGGGCAATGTGGTCGCCAATGCCGTCAACGCCATGCAGCGCATCGAGCAGTCGTCGAGCCAGATCTCGTCGATCATCGGCGTCATCGACGAGATCGCCTTCCAGACCAATCTGCTCGCGCTCAATGCCGGCGTCGAGGCGGCGCGTGCAGGCGAGGCGGGCAAGGGCTTCGCCGTCGTTGCTCAGGAGGTGCGGGAACTGGCGCAGCGTTCGGCGCAGGCCGCCCGCGAGATCAAGGACCTCATCCGCAATTCGGAGGCCGAGGTGAAGAACGGCGTCAAGCTGGTCAGCGAGACCGGCGAGGCCTTGCAGGCGATCGGCGGCAATGTCGCGACGATCAACCAGCACATGGAGGCGATCGCCGTTTCCGCCCGCGAACAGTCGGTCGGCCTTTCGGAAATCAACACCGCCGTCAACCAGATGGACCAGACGACGCAGCAGAATGCCGCGATGGTGGAGGAAACCAACGCCGCATCCGCAACGCTCGTCACCCAGGCCGACCGCCTGCGCACCCTGATCGAGCGCTTCTCGCTGGGCCAGCCGGCACGCCAGCCGCAAGCCGCGTATGCGACGCCGCAGCGCACGGTGCAGTCCCGTCCGCGCGTTTCCGGCAACACTGCCCTGAAGGCGGAGAGCTGGGAAGAGTTCTGAGCACGCCACGGTCCTTCCTTTTTGCCAGGGTCTTCCCTTTTGAGAAGGCCTCAGCGCAGCGGTTAGATCACAAGGAAATCCGAAGCACTGAGGCTGAGACCGGTCGCAAGCGATGCGAACCTGACCGCAGTATAGGCCGCGCCGGTTCCGTCGGCGTCGTAAAACAGCGAACCCGTGTTCGAGTTGTAGATGATGCGATCGTCGGCGTCGCGGGGCGCGGAAATATTATCCTTGAACGCCGAGGCATCGAGCCCACCGGCGTCAAGCGCGGAAAAAATCCTGCTGTCGAGCTGAATTCGGTCATCGACGACACTGAAATCGGCAATCCGATCGACATTGCCGGTACCGAGCATGGTGGAGAATTGGAACGTATCCGCTCCGCTCATACCCCATAGCACGTCGTTTCCTGCTCCGCCGTCGATGACGTTGGCACCATCGTTGCCTCGCACTAATTGCCTGGCCTCATTGCCGGTCAAGTTGACGCCATATGTCGCATGTAAGGATGTGGTGTTAAGAATTTCGACGCTGACACCGCTCGCAAGAACGTAGTTCGTCCCTGCATTAACGCGGTCGGTGCCTTCACCCACTGCTTCGACGAGTGTCGCCCCGCTATTATAGACGGTATAGCTGTCGTTGCCCGCGCCTCCGGTCAAGGTGTCCGCGCCGCTGCCGCTGCCGTCGTGGAGCCTGTTGTCGCCGGTATCACCCGTTAGGATATCAGCAAAAATCGAACCCATGAGATTTTCGATGCCGATGAGCGTGTCGCCGTTGGCGTCACCTGCCGATAGCTGCGCTCCAGACAATCCCAGATCGACTGTCACGCCGGTCGAGGAGGCAGCATAATTCGCCGTATCGTCGTCGGCGCCGCCGTTGAGGGTTTCGGCAGCAGCGCTGCCAGTCAAGCGGTCATCGCCCGCTCCACCGTTCAAGGTAGTTGCGCCACTTAGTATGTCATTGCCGCTCTGGCCGTTGAGGATGCCAAAACCTGCGCCGGCAAGTTGATCATTGAAGGTGCTGCCGGAGACGTTCGTAAACCCAGTCAGCGTATCGCCCTGGGCATCGCCGCCGAAACCGGTGCCGGCAACGAGGTCGATGGTCACAGCAGCAGAGGAGTCTGAATAATCGATCGTATCGGTGCCACCATTGCCGATGAGAGTATCGGCTCCAGCGCCGCCGATAATGGTGTTGTCTCCGGCCGAGCCGGTCAGCGTGTCATCGCCGGTCGATCCGATCAGGTGCTCGACGCCGCTCAGCGTATCGCCTTGGGCGTCACCGCCGGTGCCGGTGCCGGCCGTAAGGTTGACGGTCACAGGTGCGGCAGAAAAAGAGTAGTCGACCGTGTCGAAGCCCGCGCCGCCCTGAAGAGAGTCCGCACCTGCGCCACCGATCAGCCGATCGTCGCCACCGCCGCCAAGCAATATGTCATTGCCGCCTTGGCCGTTGAGGACGTCATTGCCACCTTGTCCGTTGAACGTATTGGCGGCCGAATTGCCTACCAGTGTATCGGCGCCGATATTTGAGCCGATCAAATTGACGATGCCCTGGAGATAGTCGCCTTGGGCGTCACCGCCGAAGCCCTGCGATGCCCCGACGAATTGCAGGTTGATGCCGTTCATCGGCAGGGTAAGATTGACCGTCACCGACAGATCGATCGTTACACCACCTACGGAGGTTGTGTAGTCGGCTGCGTCAATGCCTGAATTCGTGATCACGCCGGCCGCGTTGAGCAGCCCACCGATGATAGCATCGGCTCCCGTGCCGCCACGAATCACATCGTCACCGGACCAGCCGATGGCAATATCGTCGCCGCCTAGCGCATCAATGAAATCGTTGCCTATGGCCTGCACAGGGCCAATGATCAGGTCGGGTAGAGTGTCGTTGCTATTGGAGCCGGTGAACGTAGCCATGATTATCTCCCAATCAAATATCGACGATGGAATGCATCTTAAAAAATATGGATGCGATCTGCTTTGCAGGGTTGCATTAATGACCATAGCACCCGAATCGGGAGTGTTGAGCAAATATGCAGTAGAACCTGGAGTTGTTTAAGGTAAATAACAAACGTAGCTAACAACAGGTGAAGTCTATGACGGCTGCCGCGATGCAGATGGCTAAAAAGAAGGTGTGGGCGCATAGGTCATAACGGGTGGCAATGCGCCGCGGGTGTCGTAGGCGTATGGGACTTTGCGGCTCCGGCTCGGCGGGATGCATGGTTCGATGCCCGTGGTTTCCAGTTCCTCGCGGAACCAAGCGCTGTCGTAGCCGCGATCAGCGATGAGATGAAAGGCTGGTGACAAGACGTCAAGCACGAGACGGGCGCCCTTGGTCGCTCATCTATCCTTCCTCCAGGAGCAGTATGATCGCCAGCCTTCACCGTCACAGACGGTGTGCGGCTTGGAGTTTAGCCCTCTCTTATTTGGCCCATACGACGGAGAACATCCCCTTTTTAAGAAGGCTCGCCGCCGCGTGGTGGGCCTTCAAATGCGTGGCATCGATCATGATGCGCTCCGACTTCGGTCCTCCCCCGGCAAGCCGGCGAAGATGTGTTCGAAAGCACCCAGCCGGCTCCAGCGAATGAAGCGGTTGTAGAGTGGCTTGTGTGAGCCGTCGCCAACCGGCGCGTACTTCTACTGGAGGCCGGCGCGGATCACGTAGACGATGCCGTTCACCACCGTCGGTCATTGACTCGCGGAACTCCGTGCGAAAGCGGAAAGAACGGCGATATCCGCGCCATTTGGCGCTCGCTCAGCAGCAACAAATCACCCATCGCGACCTCCTTCAACGGAGGCCATGAATCACATCTCAAACAGAGTTAATACGTCCTGAGCCTAGTGCAGCCTGGCAGTAGCCCGGCATGCAAAAGACCACCCAGCTATTTCTGGGCGGCCTTTCGTCACGGCGTCGTGAAATCAATCAGGCGACGGTTGTCTTGACGTCGAGATTGCCGCGCGTGGCGTGGCTGTAAGGGCAGACGACGTGGGCCTTCTTGATGAGGTCTTCGAGAACGGCCTTGTCGACGCCGGGCGCGGACACTTCGAGCGCGGCTTCGATGCCGAAACCGCCGCCGTCTTCACGCGGGCCGATGCCGACCGTTGCGGTGACCTTGGCGTCCTCGCCGATCTTGACCTTCTCCTTGCCGGCAACGAACTTCAGCGCGCCGAGGAAGCAGGCCGAATAGCCGACCGCGAAGAGCTTTTCCGGGTTGGCGCCCGTTGCGCCGTCGCCGCCGAGTTCCTTGGGAACGGTCAGCGTGACATCGACGGTGCCGTCTTCGGTTGCGCCATGGCCGGCGCGGCCGCCTGTTGCGGAAGCCTTGGTCCTGTAGAGAATGGGCATGGGTGTCTCCTTCCTTGCTGTCATTGTTGATGGCGATTGAATAGCGTAAAATTAAATTGCGCGCAATATGATTTTGCAAATTGCAATTTTGGCCCTTTGTGCGACAATGCAGCATGACCGACAAACGTGACGAAGCTGAGACGGATACCATCCCCGAGGGCATGCTGGCGCTCGACCAGCAGCTCTGCTTTGCCGTCTATTCCGCCGCGCACGCGCTCAACCGCACTTACAAGCCGCTGCTCGATCCCTATGGCCTGACCTATCCGCAATATATCGCGCTGATGACGCTCTGGCAGCAGGATGGTCGCACGGTGAAGGCGCTGGGCGCCACGCTCGGGCTCGATTCCGGCACGCTCTCGCCGCTCCTGAAGCGGCTGGAGGCATCCGGCTACATCACGCGCGCCCGCGACAAGGCGGACGAGCGACAGGTCCTCGTCACGCTCACCGAGAAGGGCAGGGCCATGCAGCGT
>NZ_JBLZPH010000058.1:0-34430 GCF_049199205.1 Shinella sp. M31
GGCCCGGATGGCAAGCCGGTCACGCTCGACGTCGCGAACCTGCAATTCACCCGCGAGGGCGGCCGGAGCATGTCGATCGACGGGCACTTCACCATCAATGGCGAGCAGGGCGAGATCGACCTCACCACGTCGGACGCGGCCGGCGCTGTCCGCACGATCAACGGTGCGATCCGCAATGTCGATCTCGGCGACTTCATGCTGAGCTATGACCCGCAGGGTGCGGTGCACGCCGGTGTCGATACGGCCGCAGATGTCTCCATCAGCGCCTCGCGCGAGGTGCAGGGGGCAAAACCGGCTCTCAGCCTCGATGTCAAGCTTTCCGCCGGTTCCGTCTATGGCGATGGCGTTGCTGCCGAGTTGCGCCCGTCCTCCGTGAAGGTCAGCTATAATTTCGACAAGGGCTCGATCGAGCTTGCCTCGACGGATGCCGGAGTCGGCCAGTCGCTGTTTCCATTCACCGGGGGGCTGATCGATCTGGACCGCGTTTCCGACAGGACCGAGAAGGGCTTTGCCATCGATCTCGTCTTCAGCAACGCGATCACCCGACCGACTGATACCGCCGAGGCGCCGATCCGTTTCGACGCGAAGGTGAACGGCTATTATCTCGCCAAAGCGAAAAGCCTGCGCTTCGAGGAAATGGCGGTGGCGAGCGACAAGGGCAGCATCGCCGGGTCGCTTGCCCTGCAATTCGGCGACAAGGAGCCTGAGGTCAGCTTCGTGATGATCGCCAGCGAGCTGCAATCGGCCGCCGTCAAGCAGTTCTGGCCGTTCTGGATGGCCAAGACGGCGCGCAGCTGGGTGGCAAAGAACATTTTCGGCGGCACCGTCACCAATGGCCGCATCGAATTTTATCTCGCAGCCGGTCGCAAACGCGAGCCGGGCGTGCCGATGCATCTTACCGAAGACGAGCTGAAGATTGACTTCGACATCAAGGGTGCGCGTATGAATACCGCCGGCGATATCCCGCCGCTGCGCGATACATCCGGTACCTTCCGTCTGCGCGGGCCGCGCACCGAGATCGGCATTGCCGGCGGCACGGCCTATTTCCCGTCTGGCCGCTCCGTGGCGCTGACCGGCGGTACGTTCGTGCTGCCCGACAACTATACCAAGCCGCTGATGGCCGACATGGACATCGATGTCGCCGGCAATGCCGATGCCATCGCCGAGCTTGTGACCTACCGGCCGATCCGCGCGCTTCCGGCGACCGGCTTTGCGCCGCAGGATTTCAGCGGCCAGGTCAAGGCCAAGGTCAAGGCGCATTTCGGCGTGATTTCCGCCCATAAGCCGCCGCCGCCGCAATGGACCGCAGCGCTCGACCTCGACGATGTCGATGTGCGCAAACCGATTGCCGGCCGCAATGTGACAGCCCTGCACGGCGTGCTCACCATCGATCCGCAGCAGGCGAACCTCAAGGCGAAGGCCGATATCGACGGCGTGACTCTTGATCTGGCGCTGGTCGAACCCGTCAACAAGGCTGCCGGCATCACGCGCCAGACGGTGCTTTCGGGAACGCTGAGCAACAAGGACAGACGCAAGCTGCTGCCGGGTCTCGACGATATCGTCGAAGGCGAGGTTTCCATCCGGATGGAACAGGACGGCGACGGCCCCCGCACGGTGGAAGCCGACCTTGGAGCCGCCGCAGTCTCCGTGCCCTGGCTCGGCTGGACGAAGGGGGCGGGTATCGGCGGCAAGGTGACGCTGACGGCGGACACCAAGGACGGCACGACGCGCGTTTCGGATTTCCGCTTCGCCGGTGACGGTTTCAAAGTGGCGGGTGATCTTGTCTTCAGCGGTTCGACGCTCGATTCGGCCAGTTTCTCCACTGTGCAGCTATCGGCGGACGACCGGTTCCGGCTGGTGGTGGATCGCAACAAGGCGGGTTATGCGGTCGCCGTGAACGGTGATTCTGCGGATATCCGGGCCGTACTGGGGCGTCTCAAAAGTGCGAGCGGCAGCAGTGACGGCAAAACCAAGCAAGGGATGAGCATCAAGGCCAAGCTGGCACGGGCCGTCGGTTTCAACGGCGAAAGCCTCAACAACGTCAGCCTCAGCTATGCGACGACAGGCAGCCGGATTTCTGCCGTCGATCTTTCGGCCGTGACGGAAAGTGGCGCTCCCGTCGTCGGGCAGATGGTGCAGAGCGGTGGCTCGGATGCCATCCAGCTGACGAGCGGCGATGCCGGCTCTGTCGCGCGTTTTGCCGATATCTACCGCAACATGCGCGGCGGGCTCCTCAATGTGCGCCTGCGCGAAACCAACGGCGGCTGGCGCGGCTCCGTCGATATCCGCAATTTCGCACTGGTGAACGAAGAGCGATTGCACTCGCTGGTCTCCACGCCGACCGGCGGCGACGGGCGAAGCCTCAATGATGCGGTGCGCAAGCAGATCGACGTCAGCGCGGTCAAGTTCTCGCGCGGTTTTGCCCAGGTGCGCGTCGGCGGCGGCACGCTGGCGCTGGAAAACGGCGTGGTCCGCGGCGAAACGGTTGGCGCGACCTTCCAGGGCGTGGTGCGCGACGCGAACGGCCAGACCGAGATGACCGGCACCTTCATGCCCGCCTATGGCCTGAACCGGCTGTTTGCCGAATTGCCGCTGATCGGCATCATTCTCGGCAACGGCAACGACCGGGGCCTGATCGGCATCACCTTCAAACTGTCCGGTCCCTTCGACAAGCCGCAGCTCAACATCAACCCGCTGTCGATCATCGCACCGGGCGTCTTCCGCAATATCTTCGAATTCCAATGAAAAAGGCCGCCCTATGGCGGCCTTGATCGAAAGCCTTTTCGCGCGGCTCAGGCCGGGCGCACGAGGATGTGCTTCTTCTTGCCCAGCGACAGCTTGATGACGCCATCGGCCGAAACGTCGGGCGTGCCGATCACGCGGCGCTCGTCGGAAATCGCGGTGTCGTTGATGCGCACGGCACCGCCCTGCACATGGCGGCGGGCTTCGCCGTTAGAGGCGGCAAGGCCGGCCTTGACGATCAGCGAGAGCAGGCCGATGCCAGCCTCGAGTTCGCCTGTGGCGACATCGACCGAAGGCAGGTTTTCGGCAATCGCACCTTCCTCGAACGTCTTGCGCGCGGTCTCGGCGGCCTGTTCGGCGTTCTCACGGCCGTGCAGCATGGCCGTCACCTCCGTCGCGAGGATCTTCTTCACCTCGTTGATCTCCGAACCGCCAAGGGCGGAGAGGCGTGTGATCTCGTCCATCGGCAGCGTCGTGTAGAGCTTCAGGAAGCGCGAGACGTCGGCGTCTTCCGTGTTTCGCCAGTACTGCCAGAAATCATAGGCCGAGAGCATGTCCGGGTTGAGCCAGACGGCGCCGTTGACGGACTTGCCCATCTTGGCGCCCGAGGAGGTGGTCAAAAGCGGCGAGGTCAGCGCGTAGAGCTGCGGCGTGCCCATGCGGTGGCCGAGGTCGATGCCGTTGATGATGTTGCCCCATTGGTCGGAGCCGCCCATCTGCAGGCGCACGTCGTAGCGCTTATTCAGCTCGACGAAGTCGTAGGCCTGCAGGATCATGTAGTTGAATTCGAGGAAGGAAAGCGACTGCTCGCGGTCGAGGCGCGTCTTGACGCTGTCGAAGGACAGCATGCGGTTGACCGAGAAATGGCGGCCGACGTCGCGCAGGAATTCCAGGTAGTTGATGCCGAGCAGCCAGTCGGCATTGTTGATCATCAACGCGTCCTTCGGGCCGTCGCCATAGGTCAGGTAGTTGGCGAAGACCTTCTTGATGCTGGCGATGTTGTCGTTGATCGTCTGCGGCGTCATCAGCTGGCGCGCATCGTCCTTGAACGAGGGGTCACCCACCATGCCCGTGCCGCCGCCCATCAGCGAGATAGGGCGATGGCCGGTCTTCTGGAACCAGTGCAGCAGCATGATCTGGATGAGCCCGCCGGCATGGAGACTGGGCGCCGTCGGATCGAAGCCGATATAGGCCGTCACGGTTTCCTTGGCCAGGAGGTCGTCGAGGCCGGTTTCATCGGAGATCTGGTGGATGAAGCCGCGCTCTTTCAGCGTGCGAAGGAAATCGGATTTGAATTCGGACATGGCCTGTCTCTCTGGTGGGATTGTTTCGGGCGGGCATTTATCACCTTTAATGGGCATTATCACTTCAAAAGTGAGTCTGGAGCGAATGGTATGACGGGAATGCGAACGGCGATCGGCCTGATGAGCGGCACGAGCCTCGACGGTATCGATGTCGCGCTGCTGCGCACGGATGGCGAGAGCGTCGTAGAGCGCGGCCCCTCGCTCGGGCGCTCTTATGACGCTCCCTTCCGCCGCCGGCTGCAAGTCGCGCTCGAAACCGCCAAGGCGATCAAGAATCGCACGGAACGGCCCGGTGACCTCGGCGAAATCGAACGGGAACTGACCCTGCGCCACGCCGAGGCGGTGCGCGCCTTGCTGGCCGAAAACGACCTGAAGGCCGCCGATATCGACGTTATCGGCTTTCACGGCCAGACGGTGTTGCACCGGCCGAATGATGCCCTGACGGTGCAACTGGGCGATGGCGGCCTGCTGGCCGACGAGACCGGCATCGACGTGGTCTATGACATGCGCGCCAACGACATGGCGCAGGGCGGGCAGGGCGCGCCGCTCATCCCCGCCTATCACGCCGCGCTCGCCGCCGGCCTTTCCCAGGCGAGCGGCAAAGCCGTGGTCTTCGTCAATATCGGCGGCATTTCCAATCTGACCTTCATCGGCCAAGGCGGTGAAACCATTGTTGCCTTCGACAGCGGGCCGGGCAACGCGCTGATCGACCAATGGGTCGAGGCCCATGCCGGCATCCCCTATGATCAGGGCGGCATGATCGCCTCGGAAGGGCAGGTCGATGCCGGTCTCGCGGAACGCTACCTGAGCCACGCCTTCTTCACCGATCCGGTGCGCCGCTCGCTCGACCGTAACGATTTTTGCCCGCCGGGAGGACGCGACGCGAGTCTGGAGGATGGCGCCCGCACACTGGCACATGTCACGGCCGCCGCCATCCTGCGCTCTGCCCGCCATCTGCCGGAAAGGCCGAAGCTCTATGTCGTCTCCGGTGGAGGGCGGCTCAACCGGGTCATCATGGACGACCTCGCATCGCTTGCGCAGGTCGAAGGCGCGGAGGTCGTTGCGACCGAGGCCGTCGGCCTCAATGGGGACAGCATGGAGGCGGAGGCCTGGGCCTATCTGGCGGTGCGCTCGCTGCGCGGCCTGCCGCTCACCTTTCCGGGCACGACAGGCGTCAAAGTGCCCGTTACAGGCGGCCTTCTGCGCAAAACAGCCGCTGCCGGTTAACGCATTCTTTGCCCGCATTCTCTAGCATCGGCCACGATCGACCCGAGGCGCAGCCGCACGGACCGGTTTTGTGTCTTACATAGGGTGGCCAATGAGTGGCGCAGGCTTCCTGCTGGCGGTGAATTTTCTGATCGCGCAGTGTTTCTTCATGTTCTTCCTGGCGGTTTCCACCCGGAGCCGCAATCGCGTTGCCGCCCGCTGGTTCGCCGCCAGTTTCGCGGTCGCTTCGCTATCCGCGATCTTCGAATTCCTCATCGCTTATGCCTCGCCGGTGAGGCTCTGGGCACTCCTCGCCTTTGCCTCGATGCTTGCCGGCATGTTCATGCTGCGCGTCGGTATCGGCCATCTCTACAGCCTGAAGACCAACCGCACGGCTCTCGCCGGCGTCTATCTCTGCTTCGTGGCGCTTGGCGCTTTCATCTATGATTTGCCGCGCGGCACGCTGCAACATGCACTGCCCTATCAGACACCCTTCGCGTTGGCGCTCGGCATGAGCGCCTGGGCCATCTGGCGGGCGCCGGTGAAATCCTTCGTGGACCGGGCGCTTGTCGTGTTGCTGGTCGCCACCAGCCTGCACTTCATCCTGAAAGGCTTTGCGGCCGTGGTTGCCGGTGCGGGCACGACGGCGAAGGACTATCTTGGCAGCCCGTTCGCACTCGTCTCCCAGAGCATGGGCGCCGTGCTCATCGTGGCCGTCGGGTTGATGCTGCTGTGTGTGCTGGTCTTGGAAATCGTCGTCGACGAGAAGGTCAACGCCGAGATCGATCCGCTTTCCGGCCTGCTCAACCGTCGCGGTTTCGACAATCGCGTCGATGCGCTGATGGCCCAATCGGGGCAGCACAGCATCGTGGTCTGCGACCTGGATCGCTTCAAATCGGTCAACGATACCTACGGCCACCAGGGCGGCGACTCGGTGATTCGCGCCTTTGGCGAAATGCTGAAGGTCGCCGCGCCCAAAGGCGCGCTCGTCGCCCGCATCGGCGGCGAAGAATTCGTGCTCTTCCTGCCGCGCACCGGCAGGGAGGCGGCTTTGTTGTTTGCCCATGCGCTGCGGGCGACGCGCGCCGTCTCGCCGGTGCCCGGTCTGCCGCCGGCCGCTCGCGTCACCGCAAGCTTCGGTGTTGCCGCAATCGGCCAGAACGAGCCGCTGCGTTTTGCCATGCGCCGCGCAGATGATGCGCTTTATGCCGCCAAGAATGCCGGGCGCGACTGCGTGCGCGAGGCCGAACCGCCGGCCGTCGTGCTGGAAGCCTTCAAGCAGGCGAACTGATCGCAAAGAAAAAGCCCGATGGCGGAACCATCGGGCTTGGTGTTTCAGGCTATCGGCCGGTCAGCGGATGCGCTTGGCGGCCGGTTCCGGCGTCAGTTCGCCGGCAAGGCGGCGGTCGAGATAGTCCTCGCATTCGGCCATCAGCGTTTCCGTCTGGCCGTTGAAGAAGTGGTTGGCGCCCGGCACGGTCTTGTGCGTGATCAGGATGCCCTTCTGCGTCTTCAGCTTTTCGACGAGGCCGTTGACGTCCTTCTCCGGGGCCACCTTGTCCGAGTCCCCGTTGATGATGAGGCCGGAGGACGGGCAGGGGGCGAGGAACGAGAAGTCGTAGATGTTCGGCTGCGGTGCGATCGACATGAAGCCTTCGATCTCCGGGCGGCGCATCAGAAGCTGCATGCCGATCCAGGCGCCGAAGGAGTAGCCGGCGACCCAGCAGCTCTTGGAATCGGGGTGCAGGCTCTGCACCCAGTCGAGCGCGGAGGCGGCATCCGACAGTTCGCCCGCGCCATGGTCGAACTCGCCCTGGCTGCGGCCGATACCGCGGAAATTGAAGCGCAGCGTCGTGAAACCGCGCTTCTGGAACATGTAGAAGAGCTGGTAGACGATCTGGTTGTTCATCGTGCCGCCGAACTGCGGGTGCGGGTGCAGCACGATGGCGATCGGGGCGTTCTTCTGCTTGGACGGCTGGTAACGGCCTTCAAGGCGACCGGCGGGTCCGTTGAAGATGATTTCGGGCATTCTTACTCCGGCAAGCTCGGGTCCGAAAACGGATTCTTGTCAACTGAAGTCTTGACGAAAGCAGTCAGCTTTTCTAGAACCTAGTTTAGAACCATTCGAAACTGTATCGGCGCCCGGTTGGCGCCATGCGATTGGTGTCATAAGGCAAGCTCGACGGAAATTTCAAGGAAAATGCACGCCGCATGGAACTTGATTGCGCGGGTACGGATGAAGAATGACCAAAACGGAGCGGACATATCTTGACTGGAACGCCACGGCACCCCTGTTGCCGGCGGCACGAGAAGCCGTTCTCTCCGCGCTCGATATGGTCGGTAACCCGTCCTCTGTCCATGGCGAGGGCCGGGCGCTGCGCATGCTGGTCGAGGCCGCGCGCCGGGATGTCGCCGCACTCGTCAATGCCGCGCCGGCCCATGTCATTTTCACCAGCGGCGCGACGGAAGCGGCGAACCTTGCTCTGACGCCGAATTACCGCATGGGACGCACGCCGCTTGCCATCGGCCATCTCTATGTTTCCGAGATCGAGCATCCCGCGATCCGCGAGGGCGGCCGGTTTGCGCGCGAAAATGTCACGGCCATTCCGGTGACCCGCGTCGGTCTCGTCGATCTCGATGCGTTGGAAACCCTTTTGAAAGCCCATGACAAGGCCAGCGGCCTGCCGATGGTCGCCGTCATGCTCGCCAACAACGAGACGGGCATCGTCCAGCCGGTGAAAGCCGTCGCCGAGATCGTTCGCCGCCATGGTGGCCTTCTCATTGTCGACGCGGTGCAAGCCGTGGGCCGCATGGCCGTCGATATCGAAGCACTCGATGCGGATTTCCTGATCCTCTCGTCGCACAAGCTCGGTGGCCCGAAGGGCGCCGGCGCGCTCGTCTCGCGCGGCGAGGTCTTGATGCCGGCCGCGCTGATCCGGGGTGGCGGGCAAGAAAAGGGCCATCGCTCCGGCACGGAGAACCCGGCTGCTCTTGCCGGCTTTGCCGCTGCCGCCCGTAGCGCTGCCGCCGATCTTGCCGAACGCAATGCCCGGATCGCCGGCCTGCGCGATGGTCTCGAAACCGGCATGCGGCTGGCGACCAATGACGTGATCATTCACGGCGCGGATGTCGAGCGTGTCGCCAATACCTGCTTTTTCAGCCTGCCGGGCCTGAAGTCCGAAACAGGCCAGATTGCTTTCGATCTCGAAGGGATCGCGCTGTCGGCCGGCTCGGCCTGCTCGTCCGGCAAGGTCGGCCAGAGCCATGTGCTCACCGCGATGGGGTTCGACGCAGCGCTCGGCGGGCTTCGCGTCTCGCTCGGGCCGGGCTCGACGGAGGCGGATGTGGATCGGTTTCTGGCCGCCTTCGCGCGCGTTGTGTCGCGCCGGCGCGCGGCCTGAGGCAAATCTGGCGAAAACGCAAGTTTTCGCTTGCCAAAAGGTGGGAAAAGTCCCCTTTGGCGCTTACATAACCGGCGGGAGGCCCGCCACACGTTGACAAACTGCCGGACCTTGGATCCGGCAAGATTGGAGAACGATATGCCTGCGGTGCAGGAAACGATCGATCAGGTCCGTCAGATCGACGTCGACCAGTACAAATACGGTTTCGAGACGAACATTGAAATGGAGAAGGCCCCGAAGGGCCTTTCCGAGGAGATCATCCGTTTCATCTCGGCGAAGAAAAGCGAACCCGAATGGATGCTCGAGTGGCGCCTTGAGGCTTACCGCCGTTGGCTGACGCTCGAGGAGCCGACCTGGGCGCGCGTCGATTATCCGAAGATCGACTTCAACGACCTCTACTACTACGCCGCGCCGAAGAACCAGAGCGGCCCGAAGTCGATCGACGAGGTCGATCCCGAACTTCTGAAGATGTACGAAAAGCTCGGCATTCCCTTGCGCGAACAGGAAATCCTGGCCGGCGTGCAGACCTCCAAGATCGCCGTCGATGCCGTCTTCGATTCGGTTTCCGTCGTCACGACCTTCAAGGAAGAGCTGAAGAAGGCCGGCGTGATCTTCATGTCGATCTCGGAAGCCATCCGCGAATATCCCGATCTCGTGAAGAAGTATCTCGGCACCGTCGTTCCGACGACCGACAACTACTATGCCACGCTGAATTCCGCTGTCTTCACCGACGGGTCCTTCGTCTTCGTGCCGAAGGGCGTTCGCTGCCCGATGGAACTGTCGACCTACTTCCGTATCAACGAGAAGAACACCGGTCAGTTCGAGCGCACGCTGATCATCGCCGAAGACGGCGCGTATGTGTCCTATCTCGAAGGCTGCACCGCGCCGCAGCGCGACGAAAACCAGCTGCACGCTGCGGTCGTCGAACTGGTCGCGCTCGATGAAGCCGAAATCAAGTATTCCACCGTCCAGAACTGGTATCCGGGCGACAAGGACGGCAAGGGCGGCATCTACAACTTCGTCACCAAGCGCGGCGATTGCCGGGGCAAGAACTCCAAGATTTCGTGGACGCAGGTCGAGACCGGCTCGGCGATCACCTGGAAGTACCCGTCCTGCATCCTGCGCGGCGATGGTTCGCGTGGCGAGTTCTACTCGATCGCCGTGTCGAACGGCCATCAGCAGATCGACAGCGGCACGAAGATGATCCATCTCGGCAAGAACACGTCGAGCCGCATCGTCTCCAAGGGTATTTCCGCCGGCTTCTCCAACAACACCTATCGCGGCCAGGTTTCGGCCCACCGCAAGGCGGAGAACGCACGCAACTTCACCCAGTGCGACTCGCTCCTGATCGGCGACAAGTGCGGCGCGCATACCGTGCCCTATATCGAGGCGAAGAACGCCACGGCCCATTTCGAGCACGAGGCGACCACCTCGAAGATCTCGGAAGACCAGCTGTTCTACTGCCTGCAGCGCGGCATCCCGACGGAAGCGGCCATCGCGCTCATCGTCAACGGCTTCGTCAAGGAAGTCATCCAGGAGCTGCCGATGGAATTCGCCGTCGAGGCGCAGAAGCTGATCGGCATCTCGCTGGAAGGTTCGGTCGGCTGAGCTCCGCCTATTGAAATTTCAGGCGCGCGAGAATCCGCGCGCCACTCACGAATTCGTCCGAAAAGGATAAGAACATGCTGGAAATCAAGAATCTGCACGCTCGCATCGCCGAAGACGGCACCGAGATCATCCGTGGCCTGAACCTCACCGTGAAGGCCGGCGAAGTCGCCGCCATCATGGGCCCGAACGGCTCCGGCAAGTCGACGCTCTCCTACATCCTGTCGGGCCGCGAGGACTATGAAGTCACCGAAGGCGATATCCTTTACAACGGTGAGAGCATCCTGGAACTCGACCCGGCGGAACGCGCCGCCAAGGGCATCTTCCTGGCCTTCCAATATCCGGTCGAAATTCCGGGCGTCGCCACCATGCAGTTCCTCAAGGTTGCGATGAACGAACAGCGAAAGGCGCGCGGCGAAGCCGAACTCACGACGCCGGACTTCATGCGCCGTGTCAAGGACGCCGCCGCCGAGCTGAAGATCGCGCCGGAAATGCTGCGCCGCCCGCTCAATGTCGGCTTCTCCGGCGGTGAGAAGAAGCGCGCCGAAATCCTGCAGATGTCGCTGCTCGAGCCGAAGCTCTGCGTCCTCGACGAAACCGACTCGGGCCTCGACATCGACGCGCTGAAGATCGTCGCCGACGGCGTCAACGCGCTGCGCTCGCCCGATCGCGCCGTCATCGTCATCACCCACTACCAGCGCCTGCTCGACTATATCGTGCCGGACACGGTCCATGTCCTCTACAAGGGCCAGGTCATCAAGTCCGGCGACAAGACGCTGGCGCATGAGCTGGAAGCCAATGGCTACGCCGACATCATCGGTGCCGCTGCTGCCTGAAGCATCGTGAAGGAGTAATCTCATGAACATGCAGACAGGCATGAAGCTCTCGGTCGCCGAGACCGCGCTTTGCGAAGCCTATGACCACGCCATCGGAGAACTGCCGGGCGATGGTTCGGTGCTTGCCACGCGCGACACGCTGATCAGCGATTTCAAGGACGCCGGCCTGCCGACGCGCCGTGTCGAGGCTTGGCACTATACCGACCTCAAGGCGCTGCTGCGCGCCGTGCCGGCCTTCGATCCGGCGGCGTCGGCCGCCAGGACCAGCCCGCTGGTCGAGGGATCGACGGTTCTGTCGGTCGTCAACGGCCTTGCCGATGCCCGCGCGACGGCAGACGGCGTGACGGTCCGCGCCTTCAAGGATGCGCTGGCCGACGGCACCGCCGCCGAGGGCCTCGCCGCGCGCGATGGTGATGATGCGATCGGCCGCATCAACGGCTCGTTCGTGCGCGATGGTTTCGTGCTCGACGTGGCTGCCGGCACGGAGCTGGACGCGCCGCTCGAAATCCAGACGGTGCAGAATGCCGGCCAGACGCATACGCGTTTCCCGGTCACCTTCGGCGCCGGCGCCAAGGGCACGGTCATCGAGCGTCACGTTGCCGTCGGTGAAAATGCCGCTCTCGTCACCTCGATCAGCGATATCGCGCTCGGCGAAGGCGCCAACATCACCTGGATCATCCTGCAGACGCAGGGTGCTGCCGATACGCATCTCGGCCAGATCCGCATCACGCTCGGGGCGGATGCGCAGCTGCGCCTCTATGTGATCAATGCCGGCGGCAAGCTCGTGCGGCAGGAAATCCATGTCGTCGTCGCAGGCGAGGGCGCGGACCTGAAGCTGCGCGGCATCAACCTCCTCGGTGGCGAGACGCACAATGATGTGACCTTCACGGTCGGTCACGACGTGCCGAACACGACGTCGACGGAAGTCATCCGCAACGTGATCTTCGATCGCGCACGCGGCGTCTTCCAGGGCCAGATCCGGGTCGCCCCGGATGCCCAGAAGACCGACGCCAAGATGTCGTGCAACACGCTGCTTCTGTCCGACGAAGCCGACTTCTCCGCCAAGCCGGAGCTGGAAATCTTCGCCGACGACGTGCAGTGCGGCCACGGTGCGACCGTGATCGATATCGATCATGTCCAGCTCTTCTACCTGATGGCGCGCGGCATCCCTGAAAACAAGGCGCGCGCCATGCTGGTCAACGCCTTCGTCGCCGAGATCGTCGAGGAACTGGAAGACGAGCCGTTGGTCGAGGCGTTGGAAGGCGTCATCGCCGCCTGGCTGGAAAAGCACGCCTGACGCGCACGCAACAAGGACGGACGAGATGGAACACGCACCCGCAAAGGCCTATGACGTCGAGGCGATCCGCAAGGATTTCCCGATCCTGTCGAAGACGGTCTATGGCAAGCCGCTGGTCTATCTCGACAACGGCGCCTCGGCGCAGAAGCCTCAAGTCGTGATCGACGCGATTTCGCACGCTTATTCGAACGAATATGCAAACGTCCATCGCGGCTTGCACTTCCTGTCGAATGCTGCGACCGACGCCTATGAGGCGGCGCGCGAAAAGGTGCGCCGTTTCCTGAATGCCTCCTCGGTCGACGAGATCATCTTCACGAAGTCCTCCACTGAGGCGATCAACACGGTCGCTTATGGCTACGGCATGCCGAAGATCGGCGAGGGCGACGAGATCGTCCTGTCGATCATGGAGCACCACTCCAACATCGTGCCGTGGCATTTCATCCGCGAGCGGCAGGGCGCCAAGCTCGTCTGGGCGCCGGTGGACGAGACGGGCGCGTTCCACATCGAAGAATTCGAGAAGTGCCTCACCGAGCGCACCAAGCTCATCGCCATCACGCATATGTCGAATGCGCTCGGCACCATCGTGCCGGTCAAGGAAGTGTGCCGCATCGCGCGCGAGCGCGGCATTCCGGTTCTGGTCGACGGTTCGCAGGGCGCCGTGCATATGCCGGTCGACGTGCGCGACATCGATTGCGACTGGTACGTGATGACCGGCCACAAGCTCTATGGCCCCTCGGGCATCGGCGTGCTCTACGGCAAGATGGATCGTTTGAAGGAGATGCGTCCCTTCCAGGGCGGCGGCGAGATGATCGTCGAGGTCACGGAAGACGTTGTGACCTACAACGACCCGCCGCACCGTTTCGAGGCCGGCACGCCGCCCATCGTGCAGGCGATCGGCCTTGGCCATGCACTCGACTACATGGAAAAGATCGGCCGCGCGGCGATCTCCGCCCATGAAGCCGATCTGCGCGACTACGCCCATGAGCGGCTGTCCTCGATCAATTCGCTGAAGATTTTTGGCACGGCGCCGGGCAAGGGCTCGATCTTCTCCTTCGAGCTGGAAGGCATCCATGCCCATGACGTGTCGATGGTCATCGATCGGGCAGGGGTTGCGGTGCGCGCCGGCACCCATTGTGCCCAGCCGCTCTTGAAACGCTTCGGCGTCACCTCCACATGCCGGGCATCGTTCGGCCTGTACAATACGCGCGCCGAAGTCGATGCTCTGGCCGATGCGCTCGACCACGCCCGCAAATTTTTTGCCTGAGGAGTTGGACCCATGTCCCTCGACGCAACCGAAGAGAAGGTGGATGTCCGCGACGGCATCGTGCATTCGGCGATCCCGGCCGATGAACTGGCACGCCTCAGCGACGATATCATTTCCGCGCTGAAGACGGTCTATGACCCGGAAATCCCGGCCGACATCTTCGAGCTCGGCCTGATCTACAAGATCGACATCGAAGACGACCGCATGGTCAAGATCGACATGACGCTGACCGCGCCCGGTTGCCCCGTCGCCGGAGAAATGCCGGGCTGGGTGGAAAACGCCGTCAGCGCCGTCGAGGGCGTCTCGGGCGTCGAAGTCAAGATGACCTTCGATCCGCCATGGACGCCGGACCGCATGTCGGAAGAGGCGCAGGTCGCCGTCGGTTGGTACTAGCTTGATCCCGAAAAGTTGAAGACTTTTCGGATAAGATCATGCGGTAGCAGAGTATTGATCCCTTAACGAGGGAACACTAGATTTGGATTCGGAAACCGTCGGGCCTTGAACCCGGCCGGTCGAAGGAGATACGGCCCATGGCCTTTGCAGTGATGACACTTACCGATGCGGCGGCCAGCCGCGTCAAGGCGATCGTCGACAATGCCGGCGGCGATGCCAAGGGCATTCGTGTCGGCATCAAGAAGGGCGGTTGCGCGGGCATGGAATATTCCATTGACCTCGTCACCGAGCCCAACGCCAAGGACGACCTGATCGAGTTGAACGGCGCCCGCGTCTGGGTCGCACCGGAAGCTGTGCTGTATCTGCTCGGCACGCAGATGGATTTCGAAGTGACGACGCTGCGCTCCGGCTTCACCTTCCACAATCCGAACCAGACGTCCGCCTGCGGCTGCGGCGAATCGGTCGAGCTGAAGCCGGCCGACCTTGCGGCGCTCGCCGCAGCGGGCCAGCCGACGGTGCGCGCCTGAAATCAGAGGATGCGGGACTGCAAATCCTTGCACTTTTCTTTGCTGATGGTTTTGCCTAGTCTCCCCCGGCCGGGCGCCTGACGCCGGCGGTGTCGCAAGGGGGAGCGCGCGACGATGGGTTTTGCCGCCGCACTTTACCAGAACCTGCCGTTTCCCGTGCTCATCGTCGATGCTGCCGCGCATGTCGTGTCGCACAACGATGCCGCCGCGCGGACCTTCGGCTGGAACAAGGACGGCCAGATCCCTGCCGAATTGTCCGTTATCGACGGATCCGACGTTGCCGGCCTGCTGGCCCGTCATGCCGCGACCGGGCGTGAGAACGTCTATCCCTTCGCCTTTTGCCATGACAATGGTTCCCGCTTCGAGGCGACGGCCCATGTCATTCCTGTTCCGGACGAGGCGGGCAATGCCCGCTATGCGCTTCTCCTGCGCAGTCTCCTGAGCGGTGGCAGCCATGGCGAGCAGATCCTGCTCGGCCAGCGCATTGCGTCGGCCCTCGACACGATGAATGAGGGGTTTGCGATCTTCGACCAGGAAGAGCGCCTGATCATGTTCAACCGCTCGTACAAGGAACGTACCGGCGCGGCGCGTGATGCTGTGCGTGTCGGCGCGACATTGGAGAGCATCGCGCGCGCCAGCATTCGCGCCAGCATGTTTCCCGGCATCGTTGAGGGCACGCCCGAGGCCGAGGCCATGGTGCGCGAGCGTCTGGAGAGCCACCGCAACACCGACAGCGGCGGCAGCGTCTTCCAATTCGGCAAGGACCGCTGGATTCGCGGCGAGAGCCATGTTTCCGAGACCGGCGATATCGTTGCATTGCGCGTCGACATATCGGAGCTGAAGCGTACGGAGGCGGCGCTGGAGGAAAAGCGCCGCGACTATCTCTCGCTGCTGCAGATTCTGCCCGACATGATCCTGCGTTTCGACAGGAACCTCTCCATCCGCTTTGCCAACGACAAATACGCTGCCCATGTCTGCTCGACGACCGATGAGCTTCTCGGCCGCTATTTGCCGGATGTCGCCTGCGCGCCGGAGCAGACGGCCGGTCTCATGAACATCGCGAACTACACGCGGGATGCGCCAGTGCGCTCGCTCGAGGTTTGTGTCGAAGGGCGGGACGGTCAGGAGGAATGGATGTTCTGGACGGCTGTCGCGATCTTCGATGACGACGGCGTCGCCGAGATCGTCAGCGTCGGCCGTGACATCACCGCGGCCAAGCGCCAGCAGCAGCAGGTGGAAGCCCAGACGAACGAGTTGCGCCGCAAGAACGAGGCGCTCGATCAATTCACCGCCACGGTCTCGCATGACCTGAAGGCGCCGTTGCGCCATCTCTCGATGTTCGCCGAGATGATTTCCGAGGACCTGCACCGCGGCGAGCACGACGAATTGGCGCATTATGCCGACCATGTGCGCAAGAGTGCCGCGCGCATGCGGCGCATTATCGACAGCCTGCTCGAATTTTCGCAAATCGCCTATCGCATCACCACGCCGAAGCCTGTCGGTCTTTCGGATGTCGTGCGCGATGCATTGGTGCTGCTCGAAACGCACGTGCAGGAGGTGGGCGGCACGGTCGAGGTTGCCGCGCTGCCGGAAATCATGGGCGATCAGGAGCTCCTGAAGCGCCTTGCGCAGAACCTCATCGGCAATGCGCTGAAATACCGCAAGCCCGGCGAGGCACCCGTCGTGCGCGTTTATTGCCGGGAAACCGATGAGGCCGTCGATCTCATCGTCGAAGATGACGGCATCGGTATCGACCCGCAGCATGTCGGGCGGATTTTTGAAGTCTTTCAGCGGCTTCACCGGGACGAGACGGTCTATCAGGGCACAGGCGTCGGCCTGGCTCTGGCGCGCCGCATCGTTGAAAGTCACAACGGTGTGATCGCGCTTGACACGACCTATGGTCCGGGCGCACGCTTCATCGTGACGTTTCCGCAACCCGTAAAATCAAGGGGGAGCGATCGTGGTAAGCCTGCCTAGGAAGCTGATCGTCGTCGACGACGATCCGGTGGATGTGCGCTTCGTGATGCGTGCCTTCAGCGATGCCGGCAGCGCCATCGAGATCACCCATGTCGCCGATGCCGACATGGCAAGCGATCGCCTCGCGACGGAAGTCTTCGATTATATCCTGCTCGACATCAATATGCCCGGCACCAACGGCATGGAGCTTCTAAAGCGTTTGCGCGGCGATGCCCGTACGGCGGTGACACCGGTCATCATGCTGTCCTCCTCTTCGAATACAGCGGATATCAACCGCGCCTATGAGAACGGCGCCAATGCCTATGCGGTGAAACCCTCGACGCTCAGCGGCTATCGGGATTTCGCCGAGGGCTTTACCCGCTTCTGGGTGGACGTCGCCGTTTCGCCTTGAGCAACTCCAGCAAAAGTGCGCAGCGGTGTTGCGTCCGGAATTGCGGTGAAAAAATAGGAGGGCGCATCGGCTTTTCGCAGAAAAGCAGATGGCCCGTGCAGTCCCTGCCCGAAAATGAAAAGCCCCGGCCGATGGGATCGGCCGGGGCAAGCATTTTTACGCGCCGCGATTACTCGGCTGCGTCTGCGTAGTCCTCAAGCGGCGGGCAGGAGCAGACGAGGTTGCGGTCGCCGTAGACATTGTCGACGCGGTTGACCGGCGACCAGTACTTGTCGACCCGGAAGGCGCCCGGCGGGTAGCAGGCCTGTTCGCGCGAATAGGGACGGTACCATTCGCCGACCAGGTCTTCCACCGTGTGGGGGGCATTCTTGAGCGGGTTGTTCTCCCGGTCCATCCGGCCTTCCTCGATGGCGCGGGCTTCCTCGCGGATCGACAGCATCGCGTCGCAGAAACGGTCAAGTTCCGCCTTGGTCTCCGATTCCGTCGGCTCGATCATCAGCGTGCCGGCCACCGGCCAGCTCATGGTCGGGGCGTGGAAGCCGCTGTCGATCAGGCGCTTGGCGACGTCGTCGACGGTCACGCCGGCGCTGTCGACCAGCGGGCGCGTGTCGATGATGCATTCATGCGCGACACGACCCTTGGCGGACTTGTAGAGCACGTCATAGGCACCCTTGAGGCGAGCGGCGATATAGTTGGCGTTGAGGATCGCCACCTTCGTCGCCTGCGTCAGGCCCGCACCGCCCATCATCAGGCAGTAGCTCCAAGAGATCGGCAGGATGGAGGCCGAACCGAAGGGCGCGGCCGAAACCGCACCGGCTTCGCCGGTCGTCGGGTTCCCCGGCAGGAAGGGCGCCAGATGCGCCTTCACGCCAATCGGGCCCATGCCGGGACCGCCGCCGCCATGCGGGATGCAGAAGGTCTTGTGCAGGTTGAGGTGGCTGACATCGCCGCCGATGTCGCCGGGGCGGGCAAGGCCCACCATGGCGTTCATGTTGGCGCCGTCCATGTAGACCTGGCCGCCGTGCCTGTGCACGATCTCGCAGACCTCGCGCACATTCTCTTCGAAGACGCCGTGCGTGGAAGGATAGGTGATCATGCAGCACGAGAGGGTTTCCGCGTACTGCTCTGCTTTTGCACGGAAATCATCCATATCGATGTCGCCGTTGTCGGACACCCTCACGACGACGACCTTCATGCCGACCATCTGGGCCGACGCGGGGTTGGTGCCGTGCGCGGAGGTCGGGATGAGGCAGACATCGCGATGGCTGTCGCCATTGGCGAGGTGATAGGCGCGGATCGTCAGGAGGCCGGCATATTCGCCCTGCGCGCCGGAATTCGGCTGCATGGAGAGGGCGTCATAGCCGGTGATGTCGCAGAGTTTTTGCGACAGGTCCTCGATCAGGTGGCGATAGCCCAGCGCCTGGTCGGCGGGAACGAAGGGATGGATCTCCGAAAATTCCGGCCAGGTGATCGGCAGCATTTCCGCCGTCGCATTGAGCTTCATCGTGCAGGAGCCGAGCGGGATCATCGAACGGTCGAGCGCGAGGTCGCGGTCGGAGAGACGGCGGATGTAGCGCGTCATCTCGCTTTCCGCCCGGTTCATATGGAAGATCGGATGCGTCAGGTATTCGCTGGTGCGCAGCAGGTCTTCCGGCAGCCGGTAGCCCGGCTCGAACTCCGCCACCTCGAAATCGCCGCCGAAGGCACGCCAGACGGCTTCCAGCGTGACGGGGCGCGAGCGCTCGTCGAGGCTGATGCCGATACGGTCGTCGCCGATCTTGCGCAGATTGACCTCTTCCGCGACGGCCGTCTTCAGGATGATGCCCTGCAGCTTGCCGACATGGACGGTGATCGTGTCGAAGAACACCTCCGGCTCGACGGTATAGCCGAGCTTTTCCAGGCCCATGGCGAGACGCACGGTCTTCTGGTGCACGCTCTGCGAAATGGCCTTCAGGCCTTGCGGACCGTGGAAGACGGCATACATCGAGGCCATGACGGCGAGCAGCACCTGTGCGGTGCAGATGTTCGACGTCGCCTTTTCGCGGCGGATGTGCTGTTCGCGGGTTTGCAGCGACAGGCGATAGGCGCGGTTGCCGCGGGCGTCGATGGAGACGCCGACGAGGCGGCCCGGCATGGAGCGCTTGTAGGCGTCCTTGACGGCCATATAGGCGGCATGCGGGCCACCGTAGCCGACCGGCACGCCGAAGCGCTGGGTGCAGCCGATGGCGATATCCGCATCCATGTCGCCGGGCGACTTGAGCAGTGCCAGCGCCAGCGGATCGGCAGCGATCACTGCGATGGCGCCAGTCTGGTGGAGGCGGGCGACCAGGCCGGTAAAATCGCGCACATGGCCGTAGGTGCCGGGATACTGGAAGATCGCGCCGAAGACGTCGACCGGGTCGAGCTCGGTGAAGGGATCACCGACGACGATGCTCCAGCCGAGCGGTTCCGAACGGGTCTTCAAGAGCGCGATGGTCTGCGGGTGGCAGTTCTCGTCGACGAAGAAGGTCGTCGCCTTGGACTTTGCCACGCGCTGGGCCATGGCCATGGCTTCGGCGGCCGCGGTTGCCTCGTCGAGCAGCGAGGCGTTCGCCACGTCGAGGCCCGTCAGGTCGCAGACCATCGTCTGGTAGTTGAGCAGCGCTTCCAGGCGGCCTTGGCTGATTTCCGGCTGGTACGGCGTATAGGCCGTGTACCAGGCGGGGTTTTCCAGGATGGTGCGCTGGATGACCGGCGGCGTGATCGTGCCGTAATACCCCTGGCCGATCAGCGAGACGAGCTTCTTGTTGCGGCTGGCGGTCTCGCGCAGCTTATCGAGCGCCTCGCGCTCGGTCATCGCCGCACCCCATTCGAGCGGCTTTTCCTGGCGGATCGATTTCGGCACTGTGTCGTCGATCAGCGCGTCGAGGCTCGGATAACCGATCACCTTGAGCATCGCCTCCATCTCCTTCGGCGAGGGGCCGATATGGCGACGGTTGGCGAAGTCGTAGGGCTGGTAATCGGTAAAGGCAAAGTCCTTGGGGAGAGACATCAGCCGACAAGCTCCTTGTAGGCGGCTTCATCCATCAGGCCGTCGGCATCGGCCACATTGGCAAGCTTCAGCTTGAAGAACCAGCCGGCGCCCTGCGGATCGCTGTTGACGAGGGACGGATCGGCGGTGATCGCCTCGTTGACTTCGACGATCTCGCCGTCAAGCGGGCAATAGACGTCGGAGGCCGCCTTCACGCTCTCGACGGTGGCCGCATCGCCGCCCTTCGAGAAGGTCGCGCCGACCTCCGGCAGTTCGACGAAAACGAGGTCGCCGAGCTGTTCGGCTGCGTGCGTGGTGATGCCGACGGTCGCAACGCCGCCTTCGATCTTCAGCCACTCATGTTCTTCGGTGAATTTCAGCATGTTCGTTCCTCTCTCGGAATGATTTTGGTTGGGTGCGCTGGTATCAGCGCTTGAAGGTGTTCTTGATGAAGGGCATGGCGGCGACGGTGACGGGCAGGAATTTGCCGCGCACACCGGCATAGAGCGGGGTGCCGGGCGCAACGACCGCCTTGCTCACGTAGCCCATGGCGACGGGGCCATCGACATTGGGGCCGAAGCCGCCCGAGGTGACCGTGCCGACGACATCCTCGCCCTCGGGATCGGTGGCGAGCACGGCGCCTGCGCGTACCGGCGCGCGCCCCTCGGCTCGCAGACCGACGCGGCGGCGGGCCGCACCGTTTTCAAGCTGGTCGAGGATGACGGCGCTGCCTGGGAAACCACCTTCGCGCTCGCCGCCCTTGCGGCGCACCTTCTGGATCGCCCATTCCAGCGCGCCTTCGACGGGCGTCGTGCCGGTGTCGATATCGTTGCCATAGAGGCAGAGGCCGGCTTCGAGGCGCAGCGAATCGCGGGCGCCGAGGCCGATCGGCAGCACGTCCGGATGGTCGAGCAGACGGCGACAGACGGTTTCGGCCAGTGCCGCCGGGATGGAAATCTCGAACCCGTCCTCTCCGGTATAGCCGGAGCGCGAGACGATGCAGTCGGCGTCGTGCAGGTCGCAGGCGCGCACGTCCATGAAACGCATGGAGGAAACATCGGCCCAGAGTTCAGCCAGCACGGATTCGGCGCGCGGCCCCTGAAGGGCGACCAGTGCACGGTCGTTATGCAGCGTCAGTTCGCAGACATCACCGATCTTCGCCTGCATATGAGCGAAGTCCTGATCCTTGCAGGCGGCGTTGACGACGACATAGAAATGGTCGCCGCGGTTGGCGATCATCAGGTCGTCGAGAATGCCGCCCTCGTCATTGGTGAAGAGCGCATAGCGCTGGCGGCCTTCACCGAGGCCGACGACATCGACCGGCACCAGCGTTTCCAGCGCACGAGCGGCATCGGCATTGTCGCCGGAACGGGCGCGCACAGTGACTTGGCCCATATGCGAGACGTCGAACAGGCCGGCGGCGGCGCGGGTGTGCAGGTGTTCCTTCATCACGCCGGCCGTATATTGCACCGGCATCTCGTAGCCGGCAAACGGCACCATGCGGCCGCCGAGCGATACGTTCAGCGCGTGAAGCGGTGTTTTCTTGAGTTCAGACGATCCGTCCAAAAGGCGCCCTCCAGTCCATGGGCGCCCAGTTCAAGGGCGCCGGCTCACAATCCGGCGCAGCTGCGCCGTTCTCCTGAGCCCCCTCTGTCCCTTCGCCTGAGATTGTTATCCCTTCGGCGAGCGCTTTCGCGCTTCTCTCCAGAGTTCTGACGGCACCTTGCTGGTCCTTTTGCCTGAGAGTTTCCGGGGCGGTTGCTCCTTCGGCACCGGCGCTACCCTGTCTCAGGGCGGCCGGTTTCTCCCAGCGAGGTTGGCTCCAGATAACGGCCTTGCCCGTGTTTTGGCAAGAGGCGGCGTCGCTGCCGAGCACATTTTTGTCGTTCAGGGAAGGGGGCAAAGAAAAGGCCCCATGAGGGGCCTTAGTCGGTTGGAGGACGGCTGCAGTCCTTTGAGGGGAGGATCAGGCGGGTTCGGCTTCCTGTTGAACGGGGGCGCCGTTCTCGTCATAGAGGCGTTGCGCCTCCGCGACCGTCACCTGCGGCGACCTGCCGGGCGCGGTGATAAGCGCGAGCGCGAGCGCCGGCGGCTGGATGACGTTGAGCACCGCGACGGTGCGCGCGTCCCCATGGATCTTCGCGTCCTCGCTCCAGGTGTGGATGCGCTGCTCGAACAGCGTGTTCGCGCGGGTCTGCATCTTCATGCCCTGGGCGGCATAGGCGGCGGTGGCGGGCGAAACTGTCACGATCTGAGTCATGGCGTTCAACGAGAGTTGGTTCAGGTTCGTGCAATTTATCATTTGCGCCTTTCGCGTCTGTGAAACGCGGCGGTTGCATTTTCATCGACTTTTAACGATCTGTGCGAAATTCGGTCGGACTTGCCTTTTCGACGCAATTTCCGTCATAAGAGGACGGAAATGCCGCCGGAATCGGGCGGCTGAAGCAGATGCCGCCGATGTTGCGGGAGGACCGATGAAGCCGATTTTCGTGCAATTGCAATGCGCTCCGGGCAAGACCTATGAAGTCGCCGATGCGCTTTACGCTACGGAACTCATTTCGGAGCTTTATTCCACCAGCGGCGAGTACGACCTGCTCCTCAAGGTCTATGTCGACAGCGAGGAGGATATCGGCAAATTTATCAACGACCACGTCGCCTCCATCCCCGGCATCGTGCGTTCGCTGACCACGCTGACCTTCCGCGCGTTCTAAGACTGTTCCCCTCCGCCGCTTCTTGCGCTAAAGCACGGCGCAACGAAAGAAGGCTGACATGGCAGGCATCGAACACAAGCAGGTTGAGAGCGACGAGGCGGGCATGCGCCTCGACCGGTGGTTCAAGGTCCATTATCCGGGCCTCGGCTTCGGCCCGCTCCAGAAATTGCTGCGCTCCGGCCAGGTGCGCATCGATGGCGGCCGCGTCAAGAGCGACACCCGCGTACAGCCCGGACAGATGATCCGCATCCCTCCCATGGAGGTCGATGCCAAGAAGACCGGGCCGATCGCCGGCCGCGAGCTGAAACATTCCTCCGATCACGAACTGCTTTCCCGCATGCTGCTGCATGAGGACGAGAAGGTCATCGTGCTCAACAAGCCGGCCGGCATCGCCGTGCAGGGCGGTTCCGGCGTCAACCGCCATATCGACCAGATGCTCGAAGCCTGGACCAGTCCGAAGGGCGAGAAGCCGCGCCTCGTGCACCGGCTCGACCGCGACACGTCGGGCGTGCTCGTCATCGCCCGCACGCGTGGCGCCGCGCAGAAGCTGACCGCCGCCTTCCGCGAGCGCGACACCAAGAAGACCTATTGGTCACTGGTGATGGGTGTGCCGAAGAAGCGTGAGGACAAGATTTCGACCTGGCTCGTCAAGGAACAGACGCCGGATGGCGACCGCATGCGCATCGCCAAGCACGGCGAGGACGGTGCCGACCATGCGGTTTCCTTCTACCGCATCATCGAGCAGGCCGCACAGAACTATGCGTGGCTGGAGATGGAGCCCTATACCGGCCGCACGCATCAGCTGCGCGTGCATGCCGCGCATATCGGTCATCCGATTATCGGCGATCCGAAATATTTCGAGGCCGATCTCAACTGGGCCTTTCCGGGCGGCGTGCAGAACCGTCTGCACCTCCATGCCCGCCGCATCGACATTCCGCACCCCAATGGCGGGCGCCTGCGCGTGACCGCTCCGCTACCGCCGCATATGGTGCAGACCTGGAACCTCTTCGGCTTCGACCAGACCGCGGCGGACGAGGAAGACTGATGCGGCTTGCGCTTTTCGATTGCGACGGCACGCTGGTGGACAGCGCGCGGCTGATCCATGAGGTCATGGCCCGCACCTTCGTCGATTTCGGCTATGCCCGGCCGGACATTTCCGAGACCAAGGCGATCATCGGGCTGACGCTCGACATCGCCATTGCCCGCATGCAGGGCAAGCCGCATGTCGACGACGAGGCGCTGGCGATGACGGCGCACTACAAATCGGCCTATACCGGCGTGCGCGCCGAGCCCGGCTTCCAGGAGCCGCTGTTTGCCGGCATCGCCGAGATGATGGCGCAACTAGAGCGCCAGGACGATCTTTTGATCGGTGCCGTCACGGGAAAATCCCGCCGTGGGCTCGATCTCATCCGCGCCGCCCATGGTTTCGACAAGACCTTCTTCGTCTCGCGCACGGCGGACGACTGCCCGTCCAAGCCGCACCCCGCCATGGTGACGGAATGCTGCAGCGAAGCCGGAATTGATGCGGCCCGCACGGTTGTCATCGGCGATGCGATTTACGATATGCAGATGGCGAAGGCGGCCGGGGCGAAAGCCATCGGCGTGTCCTGGGGCTATGCCAGCGTGCCCGAACTGGTCGCGGCCGGCGCGGATCACATCCTGCGCACGCCCGCAGACCTTCTCGACTGGTTGGAGACTTTCTGATGCGTGACATCCTGAGCGATCTTTCCGATGCGATGAGCGATCCCGATCCGGTGCGCCGTGCGCAGATCCAGATGAAGCGGCCGCTGCCCAAGCGTTTCTACAAGGACGTCTCGACCGACAAGGCGGGCGAGGGGTTTCGCATCCTCCTCGACGGTCGCCCGGTGCGCACGCCCGGCAAGAGGCTGCTGGCTGTTCCCACCCAGGCGATCGCCGACCGTCTGAAGGCGGAATGGGATGCGCAGGCTGAAGAAATCGATCCGGCAAAGATGCCGGCGACGCGCCTCGTCAACACGGCCGTCGACGGTGTTGCGGAAAATCTCGATGCGGTCTTCGACGAGATCGTGCGTTTCGCCGGCACGGACATGGTCTGCTACCGGGCGGATTCGCCCGAGGGTCTCGTCGCGCGCCAGCGCGACGGCTGGGATCCGGTGCTGCGCTGGGCGGCGGACGCCAAGGGCATCCGCTTCATCCTCGTCGAGGGCGTGATGCATCAGGAGCAGCCGGCCCCCGCCATCGAAGCCTACGCCGCGGCACTCTCCGCCTGGCGCGACCCGCTGGCGCTTGCCTGCGTGCACACCGTCACGACGCTGACCGGCTCGGCGCTGCTGGGCCTTGCCTTCGCCGAAGGCATCATCGACGCCGACAAGGCCTGGTCGCTCGCCCATATCGATGAGGACTGGCAGATCGAGCATTGGGGCACCGACGAGGAAGCCTTCCATCGTCGCGAGCTGCGCCGCGAGGAACTGGATGTCGCCGCATCCGTGCTGTCAGAAATGCCGCGCTGACCAGACTTTCTTAAGATTTCCGCCGCATTTTGGCACATCGTTCCAACAGCCACAGCCGTCCCGTACCGAGTCCCATGCAGTTCCTTCTCCGCGCCGCTCTTTCCGTCTGCCTCGTTCTTTCCGTGCCGTTCAGTGCCAGTGCCGAGGGTTTTCCCGTCCGTGATATCCGCAAGGTCGTGGTGAGCGGTGACGGCAACGTGCCGTCCGTGGTTCTCAAGCGCACCGATGCCTATTTGAAGCGCGCCGCCAAGGCGACGCGCCGTGCGGTCGCGCTTGATCGCGCATCGATGGAGGTGCGCGTGACCGGCCTCACGCAGTCGGCTACGGGAGCGAGTTCGGCAAAGGTCACGGTCACGCTTTCCGACCTGAAGGGCGGCGTCTCCGCGCGCGATACGCTGACCGTCAACAGCTTCATGCCCTCCAGCAAGGGGCGCAACGCAGCGCTCGGCGATGCCATCGCCAAGCGCGTGGCGATCGCCTATCACCTGTCGCCGGTCGCGGCCGGCAAGCTCAATGAAGGCAAGCGTCCGTCCAAGGGCCGCAAATATGCCGGCGGCAAGCGCAAGCCGGCGGGCCGTCAGGCTGTGACGACGCGCACCCGCAGGGACAACCGCCCGCTGGTCATTCCGACCGAGGCGGCCCTGACGGTGCGGTCGCGTGCGCTCGCCGAGGGATCGAGCGGCAAGATCGCCCCTTGTGTCGTGACCCAGTCGATCAGCTGCGAGTGAACCTGCGCGCCGTTCGAAACGATATCCAGAAAAACATGATACCATTCCCCTCCGAGTGAAACGGAAGGGAGTGTCTGCCATGTTCGACCGCTTGTCCGCCTATCAGCCTCAGGCGCTTGCCGCCTTGCGCATGATGTCTGCGCTACTCTTCATCGAGCATGGCACGCAGAAATTCTTCAATTTCCCGCCTGCCGAGCAGCCGTTCGGCGACCTGATGAACATTATCGGCATTGCAGGCGTGCTGGAGGTGGTCGGCGGGATCCTGCTTTTGATCGGGCTCTTCACGCGGCCGGTGGCCTTCGTGCTCTGCGGCTTCATGGCTATTGCCTATTTCATGGCGCATGCGCCGCAGAGCTTCTTTCCGGTCAACAATCGCGGCGATGCCGCGATCCTGTTCTGCTTCGTCTTTCTCTACCTGACGGCGGCCGGGCCGGGGGCGTTCGCCCTCGACAACAGCCGTAGACGTTAGGCGACGAACTTCAGGCCCAAAATGCCGGTGACGATGAGGGCGATGCAGCCGATCCGCATGGCGGTCACCGGCTCGGCGAAAAGCACGATGCCGAGAATGACCGTGCCGACCGTACCGATGCCGGTCCAGATCGCATAGGCCGTGCCCATGGGCAGCGTTTTCACGGCAAGGCCGAGAAGCACGATGCTGACGAGCATGGAGCCGGCGGTGAGGACGGTCGGAACCAGCTTGGTGAAGCCGTCGGTATATTTGAGACCGATGGCCCAGCCGATTTCAAAGAGACCTGCGAGGGTAAGAAGGATCCAGGGCATTTGCCTACTCCGTTTCAAGGGAGCGAGGCCGTCCCCGCGATCGTGACCGGGATGTTCCCGGGGGTAGCCGTCTACCGGGCGCGACTATTGCCCAGCGAGAGCGGAAGGGCAAGGGCAGGAGCGGCATGTCAGCCATGCGCCCCCGCCATAGCGTTCAGTTATGCGCCGAGGCGTTCGGCATGCCACTTCAGGTGCTCGTCCATGAAGGTCGAGATGAAGTAGTAGGAATGATCGTAGCGCTCATGCATGCGCAGCGTCAGCTTGATATCCGTGTCCTTGACCGCCTCTTCGAACAGCCAGGGGCGCAGGCCGTTGTCCAGGAAGCCGTCGGCCTTGCCCTGGTCGATCAGGAATTCCGAGAAGCGGGCACCGTCCTCGACGAGCGCGCAGGCATCGTATTCGCGCCAGGCCGCCTTGTCGGCGCCGAGATATTTCTCGAAGGCCGGCATGGACCAGTCGGCGCTCGAGGGCGCGACGATCGGCGCGAAGGCCGAGCAGCTCTTGAAACGGTCCGGGTGCTTCAGCGCGATGGTTATGGCGCCATGGCCGCCCATCGAATGGCCGAAAATGCCCTGGCGGTCCATGTCCATGCGAAAATGCTGACGCAGGAAGTTCGGCAGCTCTTCCGTGATGTAGCTGTACATCTGGTAGTGCTCGGCCCAGGGCGCTTGCGTGGCATCGAGATAGAAACCGGCACCCTTGCCCATCTGCCAGTTGGTCAGTTCGTCCGGCACGTCATTGCCGCGCGGGCTGGTATCCGGGCAGACCACGATCAGGCCGAGCTCGGCGGCCATGCGGCGGTACTCGCCCTTCTCCATCACGTTGGCATGGGTGCAGGTGAGGCCGGACAGATACCACAGCACCGGGCGCGGCTCCTTGATCGCCTGCGGCGGCACGAAGACGGCGAAGGTCATCTCGGTCTTGCAGGCGTCGGACTCATGGGCGAAGACGCCCTGCATGCCGCCGAAGGCGGTGTTCTGGGAAAGCACTTTCATCAAAAACTCCGATTGTTTTCAGGATGCGAGCGACACCGCCACGTTGACCGCGGCGGCGACCAGCACCGTGTTGAAGAAGAAGGACGTGACGGCGTGCAGCAGATTGACCTTGCGCATCGCCGTGGAGGTGATCGCGACGTCGGAGGTCTGCGCCGTCATGCCGATCACAAAGGCGAAATAGAGAAAGTCATAGGCGCCGGGCGGCGCCCTGCCCGGAAAATCGAGGCTGCGGCCGACGTCGTCGCTCTCCTCGGTGCTGCCGGGGCGCCAGTAGAGATGGGCATAGTGCAGGGCGGCCATGGTGTGGATGGTGAACCAGCCGAGGGCCACCGAGGCAACGGCGAGCACGAATTCAAGGCCGGAAGCGGAGGCTTCGTTCAGCACGACGAAAAGCGAGCCTGTCGCGACGGCGACCGCGAGAAAGGTGACGGCGAAGATAATCGCGACCGGCTCGTCTGAATCCGTCGCATAGTGTTCGAGATAGGTGGCGGTCAGATGCGGCAGGCGTATCGCCATCAGCACGAGATAGCTGAGGAAAAACGCGATAGCCGCGATGTCGATCGCAAAGTCCGGCTTCAGCCAGAGGGCGGGAATACCCAGAAGCAGGGCAGCGCCGATCCCCGCATAGAAGGGCACATGCCGGCCATAGACCTTGCGTCCCGGCGCCTCCGTCATACGCCGGCCCGCGCGCTTTTTGCCCGGCGGCAGAGCCGATCGAGCGTCTCCAGGAAGGCGGAGCGATCACGTGGCGAGAAGGCGGCGTTGTAGCCCTTGCTCTCGCCGGTCTCGCGCAGATGCGCGCCGAGATCGCGCATGGCGCTCGCCATGCCGATATTCGCCTGGTCGAACAGCCGCCCGGTCGGCCCAGTCACGTGCGCGCCCTTGGCGACGCACCGCACCGCCAGCGGCACATCGGCCGTCACGACGATATCGCCTTCGATGACATTGTCGGCGATCCAATTGTCGGCCGCATCGAACGCGCCCGAAACGATGACGTTCTTCACCATCGGATCGCGCGAGGGCCTGAGGCCCGAATTGGCGACGAAGGTCACCGGCAGCGCATGGCGCTCCGCGACCTTCAGAATTTCCGGCTTCACCGGGCAGGCATCGGCATCGACATAGAGGATTGGTGGCGTGTCAGTCATCGAAGTCTCAGAATGGGTCTCTCCGCGGTCTCATGAATGTCTAGAGGTTTTCGGCGAGCAAAACCACATGCCTGACGTCGGTGATGGTCAGCCGATGCTTACTTGGTCCCGGCCGCCCGCACCATGTCGATATGTGGGATGCCGTCCTCGACATATTCCGCTGATATCGGCGTGAAGCCCAGCGCCTTATAGAAGCGCTCCAGATAGCTCTGGGCCGAGAGTTCGATTGCCGCGCCGGGAAAATGCTCCTCGCAGGCGCGGATGGCCTCGCGCATGATCGTTTCGCCCAGCCCCTTGCCACGATGGCCGGGTGCGACGAGCACGCGGCCGATGCGCGGTGCTGCGCCGTTTTCCGGCGGCAACAGCCGGGCATAGGCGGCCGTTTCGCCGTCGATCAGCAGCCGTAGATGCAGCGCGTCGATATCCTTGCCGTCCAGTTCGGGATAGGCGCAGGCCTGCTCGACCACGAACACCGAAACACGCAAGGTCAGCAGCGCATAAAGCTCGACGGCGGAGAATGTTTCCATCCTCCGCACATCGATGCTGTAGGGCGTCTGCGTGCTCAATAAACGACCACGCCGCGGATCGACTCACCCTTGTGCATCAGCTCGAAGCCGTGGTTGATGTCTTCGAGCGGCATCGTATGGGTGATCATCGGATCGATCTGGATCTTGCCATCCATGTACCAGTCGACGATCTTCGGAACGTCCGTGCGGCCGCGCGCGCCGCCGAAAGCCGTGCCCATCCAGTTGCGGCCGGTGACGAGCTGGAACGGACGCGTCGAGATTTCCTGGCCGGCGCCGGCAACGCCGATGATGACCGACTTGCCCCAGCCGCGATGCGAGGATTCCAGCGCCTGGCGCATCACCTTCGTGTTGCCCGTGCAGTCGAACGTGTAGTCGGCGCCGCCGATCAGATCGTTGCCGCGCTTCGTCATGTTGACGAGATAAGGCACGATGTCGTCGCCGACCTCTTTCGGATTGACGAAATGCGTCATGCCGAATTTTTCGCCCCAGGCCTTGCGGTCGGGGTTGATGTCGACGCCGATGATCATGTCTGCACCGGCAAGGCGCAGGCCCTGCAGCACGTTGAGGCCGATGCCGCCGAGGCCGAAGACGATCGCCGTCGAGCCGATCTCGACCTTGGCCGTGTTGATGACCGCGCCGATGCCGGTCGTGACACCGCAGCCGATGTAGCAGACCTTGTCGAAGGGCGCGTCCGGGTTGATTTTGGCGAGCGCGATCTCCGGCAGAACGGTGAAGTTCGAGAAGGTCGAGCAGCCCATGTAATGGTGGATCTTGTCCTTGCCGATCGAGAAGCGCGAGGTGCCGTCGGGCATCAGGCCCTGGCCCTGGGTGGCGCGGATCGAAGTGCAGAGATTGGTCTTGCGGCTCGTGCAGGAATAACATTCACGGCATTCCGGCGTGTAGAGCGGAATGACATGGTCGCCCTTCTTCACTGACGTCACGCCCGGACCGACATCGACGACGATGCCCGCGCCCTCATGGCCGAGAATAGCCGGGAACAGGCCTTCCGGGTCGGCGCCCGAAAGGGTGAAATCGTCGGTGTGGCAGATGCCCGTCGCCTTCACCTCGACCAGCACCTCGCCGGCGCGCGGGCCTTCGAGCTGTACGGTCATGATTTCAAGCGGTTTTCCGGCCTGAACGGCAACGGCGGCACGTACGTCCATGTTCGTCTCCCTATACGGATTCTGTGTTGGCCGGACCATTGCAGAGCCGGTCCGGCGCCTCAAGTGCGTGACGTGGAAAAAATCAGCTTTGATCTGTTTTGATCAATTTGGCGACCTCGGCTTCGAGCGCGGCGATCGCCTTGCCCGTCTGGTCGTGCAGCTGGTGGATTTCGCGCAGCTGCCGTAGCAGCGGGTGAAGATATTCATCACCGGATGGGTCGGCCGGTGCCTCGCCGATGCCGGCAATCAGCCAGGAGGGCGACACGGAGAGTACACCCGCCAGCATGAACAGCGCCTTGGTATCGGGCTCGGCATGGTCGCGTTCCCAGCCGCTCACGGTCTCCTCGGGAAGGCCGAGCCGCGAGGCGAGATCGGAGAGTTCAAGGCCGAGTGCGTCGCGGGCGCGCCAGATGCGCCCGCCCAGCGTATCGCCGTCGGCGCGGCCGGAGGGGAAGGGGATGGTGTTGCTCTCGCCGGGAAAGGTCATCGCGGCCTCCATTTCTTCTTGGCCCCAGTCTACAGGCAAGCCGGTGCCCGCTGCTACCTCAAATGCGCCGCGCCGCGCCGCCCGTGCAGGAGAGATTTCCGGCATTGCCAGCCGGCGCAAAAGGACTATGCAGGGGGCGAACGAGGAGAAGCCGATGAATGCCACGCCCAGCGCCACCGACAGCACCAGCGGAAGCACGATGCAGGGCGTTGCTTTGATGGCCATCGCCATGCTGCTCCTGCCCGGCATGGATGCGATTGCAAAATACATGGCGAACTTCGTCGGCATGTCGCCGGGGCAGGTGACGTTCTACCGTTTTTTCTTTCAGGTGCTTTGCACCGTTCCTTTGATCTTCACGGCGGCCGGCGCCGAAACGTTGCGGCCGAAGCGCCCTTGGCTCAACCTTTTGCGTGGTGCGATCCACGGCGCCGCGAGCCTGCTGTTCTTCGCGGCCGTCAAATACATGCCGCTTGCGGACGTCTTCGCGATCTATTTCGTCGAACCCTTCATCCTGACTGCGATGTCCGCCGCCTTCCTCGGCGACAAGGTCGGCTGGCGGCGCTGGCTGGCCATCATGGTCGGTTTCGGCGGCGCACTGATCGTCATTCAGCCGAGCTTCATTCTCTTCGGCTGGACGGCATTGCTGCCTGTCGCCTGCGCTTTCCTCTATTCCATCTACCTCTTCATGAACCGCGCCATCGGTGATGCCGACTCACCGCTGACCATGCAAACCATCGCCGGCTTCGGCGGTACGGTCCTGATGGGCTTCGCGCTGTTTTTCGGAAACGCCGCCGGCATTGCCGATTTCGCGCCTTCGCTGCCGCCGTCCTTATTCACGCTGGTATTGCTCATCATCCTCGGCGCACTCTCGGGCTATGCGCATATGCTGGTGGTTCGCGCCTTCCGCATGGCGCCGCTCTCGCTGCTCGCGCCGTTCCAGTATTTCGAGATCATCTCGGCGACCGTGCTCGGCTACGCCATCTTCGGCGATTTTCCGACGCCATCGAAATGGCTCGGCATCGCGATCATCGTCGCTTCCGGTCTCTTCATCATCTGGCGCGAGCACAAGGTCCGCAAGCTGACGGCGGCGGCCGCCTTCGACTGACGATACCCGGCGACATCCGACGAGGCCGGACCCGCGATTCTTAACTTTTGTTAGGAGATTGCCGGTAGCCTCGTGCTTCCTGTCATGAAGACCGGGGAGGACGACATGTCGACATCGCTTTCGATGTTTCTGCTGGTGGCGATCAATCTCGGCCTGATCTGGCTTCTGATCGCCGCACCCGTCGGGCGCCGCACGCTGCACCTGACCCGCGTCTTCAAGGCTCCGCCCAGCCGTATCGCTGCGCTTGTCAGCCCGCTCGGCGCGGAGGCGGATTGGCATCCGTCCGTCGTCTCCACCGAAAAGCTTTCTGCCGGTCGCGTCCGCCAGACCCTCTCCCATCCCGATCGCCATGGCGCCCCGATCATGCGCACGCTCGAGGTTCATGAGGCGCGGGATGCGGACGATCTTGCCTGCGAGACGCGGGTGGTCGATGACAGCGCGCTCGATGCCTCCTTCTGGAAAAACTATGTCGAGCGGCGATTCCTGCGTCCCGTGCCGGGCGGCACGGCGCTCACCGTCGAACAGACCGACCGCTATCGCGGCGTCGCCTTCCTGCTCTTCCGCTATATCCAGCTGCGCCGGGAAATGAAGGCGCTCGACCAGTGGCTAGCGACCGGCAAGAGCGATATGGGCGGCCTCCTCGACAGTGGGTGGACGCAGGCGGGACTAGCGGTGCTGTCCACGCTGCTGCTGTGGCCATTCTTCGGGTTCAGCATCCAGGGGCTGCTGCTGTCCACCATGTTGACGGTCGTCATCGTGCTGCACGAGCTCGGCCATATGGCTGCATATTGCGCTTTTGGTCATGGGCGGGTGCGCATGATCTTCGTGCCGTTGCTCGGCGGCATTGCCGTCGGCGGCAGGCCCTACAACTCGCATTTCGAGGTTGCTTTCTGTGCGCTGATGGGAGCCGGCATGTCGGCCTTCCTCGTGCCGCCGCTGATTGCGCTCTATGACGGCGCCGCGACGGGACCGAGCCCGCTCGTGTTCCTTCTCATTCTCGGCGCTTTCAATCTGTTGAACCTGCTGCCGATGCATCGATTCGACGGGGGGCAGGTGCTGCGCCAGGTGTTTTCAACCCGCACCGGCCTGCTGATGGCGAGTTTTCTGGTGACGCTGGCGATCCTTTGGGTCGGCTGGCGCGTCGGCCTGCCGACGCAGATGCTGATCTCCGGGCTTGCCATTTTCACCGTGCTCAGCCTTCTCGGCGCCGGCGGCGTCAAGCCGCGCACGGCGCTCGACCCGATGACGGCGCCGCAGCAACTGCTGGCCGGGTTCGGCCTTTATTCCGCGCTGGTGCTGCACGGCTATGCGGTCATCTATGCCTGTGACAGGCTTCTGGACTGACAGTCTGCATCTGATACCGTCGGGCCAAAGACCCGTTCGAACGAATCGCGGATACGCATATCCACGTCGCTCATCATGACCGGCAGGCCGAGATCGACGAGGCTGGTCACGCCATAGCCGCGGATGCCGCAGGGCACGATGCCGGAGAAATGCTCGAGATCCGGATCGACGTTGAGCGAGAAGCCGTGAAAGCTCACCCAGCGGCGCAGGCGAATGCCGATCGCCGCGATCTTGTCCTCGGCCGGCGAGCCGTCCGGCAACGGCGGCCGGTCCGGCCGGCGCACCCAAACACCGACCCGGTCCTCGCGCCGTTCGCCGCGCACATTCATCGAATCGAGCGCATCGATCACCACGGCTTCGAGCGCTGCCACGAAGGCGCGCACGTCCTGCCGGCGTCGTTTCAGGTCCAGCATGACATAGACGACCCGCTGGCCGGGGCCGTGGTAGGTGTATTCACCACCGCGGCCTGTGGAAAACACCGGAAAACGATCCGGCGCCACGAGATCGGCGGGCACCGCACTCGTGCCGGCCGTATAAAGCGGCGGATGTTCCACCAGCCAGACCAGCTCGTCAGCCTCGCCATTGGCGATCGCAGCCGCCTCGTTCTCCATGGTTTCGACGGCCTCGTCATAGGAAACGAGGTCTCGCGCAATGCGCCAGCGCACCGGCGGCGAGCCGTCGATGGCAAGAAGGGATGTGGAGATGTTCTGACGCTGCATGATGGCCGTCCTTTCGGATTTCTTGTGCCAGATATAGGCGCGATCATGCAAGGATTTCAGGGGTTTCAGGGCATTCGTGAAGGAGCTGTTGAAATTGTTTCGCTTTCCGTCATTTTTCTTGTCGGTCGGCCTTGCACCCCCCAAATGCTTTTGCTACATGCACCTCCGTCGCCGCAAGGCAACGCCTACCACGATGCGGTCGTGGCGGAATTGGTAGACGCGCAGCGTTGAGGTCGCTGTGGGGCAACCCGTGGAAGTTCGAGTCTTCTCGACCGCACCAAAAA
>NZ_JBLZPH010000058.1:34655-57792 GCF_049199205.1 Shinella sp. M31
GGCGCGACCGTAGGTAACCGGCCAAAGTTCGGCGAGCAGGTGCATGGCGCTGGCCACGTCGCGCACGAAACGTGGACGCGCGGAGCCCGGCAGCAGGATGCCCAAAGTCTTGTCCCAGGAAATGATTTTCATTGCTATCGTCCCTTGCATTCGCGCTCAGAAATGCGGGACGAATCCGATTGTTCCTACTTCAAGGAGATTTTTTCGGCGGTGATTCTTCTGCGTTCAGAAAGACTTGCGCGAATCAGCCTTTGAGCTTGCCGTATCTCTTGACGATGCGCTCGCGCTTCAGCCGTGAAAGGCGGTCGATCCAGAAAATTCCGTCGAGCTGGTCGATCTCGTGCTGCAGGCAGACGGCAAGCAGGCCGTCCGCTTCTTGAGCCTGCGACGCGCCGGAAAGATCTTGGTAGCTGACGCGAATGCGGGCAGGGCGCTCCACCTCGTCGGTGACACCGGGCATTGAGACGCTGCCTTCGGTGTGGCGTTGCATCTCCGGTGAGAACCAATCGATGACGGGGCTCACATAGGCTCGGAGGGAGCCGGGACCGTCGAGTTCGATCACCGTCAGCCGTTCGAGAATGCCGACATGGGCCAAGGTGATGCCGATGCCGGGGGCGGCGCGCATGGTGGCGGCGAGATCGTCCGTGAGGGCCGCCAGCCGTTCGTCGAAGATCTCGATCGGCTTACAGGGCTGGCGCAGGCGCGGGTCGGGGTAGCGCAGGATAGGCAGGAGGGCCATGGTTTCTCCGGTCGTCGATGTCTCCCTTCCTAACCCGTTTGCGCCGGCGGGAAAATGCCGGGCCTCTTCCAGGCGCGTTAAAACCTTCGATTTTCATGTCGTTGCAACAGCTTGCGAAAAAGTTTAATCGCACCGGCTTTTGCCGCTTTCGATGATGGACCGGGCGGACGCTTTGGGTTAGCACGATGGGTGTGCGACGCCTGTTTCGGGCGCCTGCGAGGAACCCTGCACTGAAATCCCTGTCGTCTCTGCACCGCCGGCGTGGCCCTGCGGGACGACCCCGACGCAAGGAGCGGCCCGATGGACAACACCGGCGACGACGACCGCATCGAGCAGCAGGGCAAGACCTTGGAACACAGTACCTTCGACGGTGAGGACATCTATGCCGAGGACGGTTCGATCCGTTCGGATTTCCTCATGCATGTCGGTGCGGCGATTGCCGACCGCGACCTGCTGTTCCTGCGCCGCCACGTCGCGCGGCTGCATGAATCGGAAATGGGTGACCTTCTCGAAGCGATCCAGCCGGAGCAGCGCCGCCAGCTCGTCTCGCTGCTCGGCGCCGATTTCGACCTTGCGGCGCTGACCGAGGTCGACGAGGCGATCCGCCTCGATATCGTCGAGCACATGCCGAACGAGCAGATCGCCGCTGCGCTCGGCGAGATGGATTCGGATGACGCCGTCTACATTCTGGAAGACCTCGATCAGGAAGATCAGGAGGAAATCCTCTCCAAGCTGCCGTTCACCGAAAGGATCCGCCTGCGCCGCTCGCTGGACTATCCCGAAAGCACGGCCGGCCGCCGCATGCAGACGGAATTCGTCGCCGTGCCGCCGTTCTGGACGATTGGTCAGACGATCGACTATCTGCGCGAGGACGCCGACCTGCCGGAGAGCTTTTCGCAGATCTTCGTCATCGATCCGACCTTCCGCCTGCTCGGCGTCGTCGATCTCGACCGCATCCTGCGCACGGCGCGCGGCACGAAGATCGAAACGGTCATGCGCGAAACCAACCACCCGATCCCGGCCGACATGGACCAGGAAGAGGCCGCCCAGCTCTTCGAGCAGTACGACCTTCTCTCCGCCGCCGTCGTCGATGACAATGGCCGCCTCGTCGGCGTACTGACCATCGACGACGTGGTCGACGTCATCCAGGAAGAGGCTGAAGAAGACTTGATGCGTCTCGGCGGCGTCGGTGACGAAGAGCTTTCAGACACCGTCATCACCACGTCCCGGTCGCGAGCGCCCTGGCTGCTCGTCAACCTCTTGACGGCGTTTCTCTCCGCCTCTGTCATCTCGCTGTTCGAGGGAACGATCGAGCAGATCGTGGCGCTTGCCATCCTGATGCCGGCGGTCGCGGGCATGGGAGGCAATGCCGGTTCGCAGACCATGACCGTGACGGTGCGTGCGCTTGCGACGCGTGACCTCGACATTCACAACGCCTGGCGCGTCGTGCGCCGCGAGGCGGGGGTCGGCCTGCTGCATGGCGTCGCCTTCGGCCTGATGATCGGCGCGGTGGCGGGCATCTGGTTCCAAGACGCCAATATCGGCATTGTCATCGCGGCGGCCATGCTGATCAATATGTGTGCGGCGGCTCTCGCCGGGATTATGATTCCCATGCTGCTCGACAAGGCGGGCGCGGACCCCGCGGTCTCTTCCAGCGTCTTCGTGACGGCGGTCACCGATATTGTTGGGTTCTCCGCCTTTTTAGGGCTCGCCACATGGTGGTTCGCTGTCCGTTGACGCGAAAAATTGACTTATACGTAAAAGTCAATAAAGTGCCGTTCAGCAATGATCGGAGCAGGCGTGGACAAGTTTTATACCATAACCGAGCTGACGCGTGAATTCGGGGTTTCCACCCGCACCTTGCGCTTCTACGAGGACGAGGGGCTCATCAATCCCGAGCGCCGCGGCCGCACGCGCCTTTTCCGACCGGCAGACCGTCGCCTGATCCTGGAAATCCTGCGCGGCCGGCGCATCGGCTTCACCATCGCCGAAATCCGCGACATCATCCGCGTCTACAAGGACCCGCCGGGCGAGGTGGGGCAGCTCGAAATGCTCATGACCAAGGTCAGTGAAAAGCGCGAAGAGCTGCGCCAGAAGCGGCGGGATATCGAGGAAACGCTGGCCGAACTCGACAATGTCGAGGAGGCCTGCCTGACCCGTCTCGCCGAAATCGGCGTCGGCACCTGAGCAGTTGGTTCCAAATCTATCGGATGGCGCTGGGTGGAGACATCCGGCGCCATCGTCGTTTCAGATCCAGCGGGTCGTGCCGTTGCAGTAGCGTTCGAAATCGATGCCGAAACGCGAGAGCAGGTGCAGCTCCTCGCGCTTGATGGCGACGATGCTGGTCAGGCCCGATGCGATGATGGCCGTCACCAGACACCAGGGATTGAGCATGACGAGGCCGATGCCGGCGGTCGCCAGCGTATAGCCGAGATAGATCGGGTTGCGGGTGAGCCGATAGGGGCCTGACGTGACCAGATGCGTGGAACAGCGGTTCGGCAGGATGGTCGTGTGGCAATCGAGGAGCGTGCGCATCGCCCAGACATCCAGCACGACCGCCGTGAGGATCAGCACGCCGCCGGCGGCGGTGGCGATCAGGCTGTCGGTTTCGGATGCCGCGAGCGGGAAATAGGCCTGGAGCAGGAAGGCGACTGCAAGCGCCGCGCCGTAGATCAGCGGTGGCCAGGGGAAGGCGAGTGGCTTCATGCGATAGGCATTCATGATCCCTACTCCTTAAGGTCGGTTTCCGTCTCGGCCTTTGCCGTGCATTGCGAGGAGATCGCGGTGATCCGCTCGTCCGTCGTAACATCGATCGCGCCGCGGTTGAGGTCGGCGAAGAGGTTCTGTTCCTGCAATCCGGTCAGCGTGCAGCCGCAAAAGTTCTGGCAGAATCCGGCGCCACGTTCGGGTTCGCAGGCGTGCATGCAGCTTTTGATATAGCCGACGGCCGGATCGGGTGCCGGCGCCGGTATGACCAGCGAAAAACCGTAGACCAGCGCGAGTAATACGGGCTGGTGGACAAGATAGATGGCGAGACTGTGGCGCCCTGCGGCCTCCAGCAGGGTTTTCCACCGATCGTTTGTCCGGCCGCCAAGCCCGGCCAGCCGTTCGGGAAGCGTGCTCGCTACGAAAAACTTGGCCAGGACGATGCCGAGAAGAACCGGTGCAATCCAGGGCAGAAGCGGCACATAGTCATTGGAGCGCGGAATGTTGACCGACAGGCCGACCCACCAGAGCGCGGGATGATCGAAGAGCGGTGCCCGCAGATAAAGCGGTGCTGCGACCGCAGCCGCAGCCGCGAGCAGCGTGATGAGGATGGGCAGGCGCAGGAAGAGAAGGCCGATGACGCTCGCGGCAGCAATGGCGTGCAGGATGCCGAAGAAGATGAACGTTTCGCGGAAGGCGAACCAGGTGGCGATGGTGATGACGAGCGCCGCGCCGCCGATCTTGGCAAGCCGGATGAAGAACGGCCTTGCCTCGAAACCTTTCCGCTGCCCGAGCACGAGGCTGAAGCCGACGAGGAAGAGGAAGCTGCCGGCGATCACCCGGGCGAAGATGCGCCAGCCGCCGGTGGTGGCCGTCTCAGGTTCGATATAGCTGAAGAAGCCGAGGTCCCAGGTGAAATGGTAGATCGCCATGGCGATCAGGGCGACGCCGCGCAGCTGGTCGATCAGCGGGATGCGCGGAAGCCGGCGCGTTTGCCCGCCGTCCACTGCCCCATTGCCGTCAATCACCGTTGTCGTCATGTTTCGGGGTCGCCGCATTGCTTGGTCCATAGGAAGGTGTCACGCCAAGCTTGCGCCGGGCGGATGGCCGAAAGGTGGCCGGGTGGGAAGGGGTTTGTCGGGAGAGTTCAGTCGAGGCGTTCGAGCACGGCGAGGCGGGCTTCCGAATAGAACTGACGGCGCACGAGCACGATGATGATGCCGATGGTCGTGGCGATGAACAGGAACGGGCTGGCGAACCAGCCGAGATAGCCGATCGACAGGAAGATGGCGCGCAAGCCCTTGTTGAAGTGCTTTGCGGCCAGGATATTCATGCGGATCACCTTGTCGGCGGCGAGGTCCGCGCCGGCGGGGTCCTTGTGGATGTCGCCGCTCATCGGCATGGCGCCGAGCAGGATGGTGCAATAGTTGAACAGCCGGTAGGACCAGCCGAATTTGAAGAAGGCGTAGCCGAAGATGATGGCAAGGCCGCCGACCTTCATTTCGAAGCCGGCGCGGCTGCCGTGGAAGAAATAAGGCAGGTCGCTGAAGATCGCGAAAACCTGTTCCGTCGCCCCGAGCAGCGCAAAGCAGCTGCCGAGCGCCAGAAGCGAGGTGGAGGCGAAGAACGCCGTACCGTTCTGCAGGCCCGCCATGATCTGCGTGTCGATCATGCGCAGATCGCGATGCATGGCGTTGCGGATCCAGACTGCGCGCTGCGAGCTCATGGCGCGCGTCAGGCTCACCCGGTCGAACAGTTTTGCCCGGTCCGTGATCCAGGAATAGCCGGTCCACAGGACGAGGAAGAGGGCGAGCGCGATTAGATCAGGGGTGTTCATGAGACGTCTTGTGCCATGGATTCAACATTTTGCAAGCCGCGGGATGGCGCCTTCGCACGCCGTTCAGACCTAGAGCAAAACGAAGGCGGGGCGTGGGAACGGCAAAGGAACGCCAAAAGCCCGCAACTGTCTGATTTTGCGACAGGTCATGCATGAAACGCGGGGCTCCCATGCTGACGGCGCCTTGGTTTCGCCATTTTTCGCGATTGCGGTTTCATAAATTCTTCATTAAACAGAGCCCCATGCGGCGCTGATATCGGCGGCTCGCACGACACTTCCATTCGGGGAAATCATGGAAAGCACCGTTCAGAAATCCTGTTGGGGCGTTACCGCCCGTGCAGTCCTCGGTTTTGGCGCCATTCTGGTCATCGCCTATCTCTTCGGCGGCATCTGAAAACTTCAGGCCCAAGTCCCTACATGAACAGCGCGCTCTCGATGGAGACGCGCTGTTTTTGTTTTCGGCATGTCGCACTGGTAAAACCCGATGTCGGGAGATCGCCAAGAGTGCGCGCCGTGATAACGTAGCTTCGACGGTCAAAGCATGAGCCGGCTGCGGCGAGGAGAAGTCAGGGAATGTTCCTTTCGGTTTTTGATGTCTTCAAGATCGGTATCGGGCCGTCGAGCTCCCACACGATGGGGCCGATGTCGGCGGCGAACCGCTTTCTTGACCTGATCCTCTCCGACGACTGGCCGCGCCCGTCGAACGCCCATGTCGCCGGTATCCGCATGAGCCTGCACGGCTCGCTCGCCTATACCGGTGTCGGCCATGGTTCCGACCGCGCCGTCATTCTCGGCCTGATGGGCGAGAGGCCGGATATGGTCGATCCGGACCAGATGGATGCGATCGTGGGCGAGGTCGAGCGCACCGGCCGTATCACGCCGCCGGGCCATCCCGGTTATGCCTTCCAGCCGAAGACCGACCTGATCTTCGACAAGAAGAACCCGCTGCCCGGCCATGCCAACGGCATGACCTTCTCCGCCTATGACCGCGACGACCGTCTTCTGCTGAAGCGCATCTACTATTCCGTGGGCGGCGGCTTCGTCGTGACGGATACCGAACTGGAGCAGATGCGCGCCAGCAAGGCGAAGGCCGGCGGCGCGAAGGTTCCGTTCCCCTTCGCCTCGGCCAAGCAGATGCTGGAAATGGCCGAGCGTTCGGGCATGACGATTGCCCAGATGAAGCGCGCCAACGAGGAAGCGACCATGTCGCGCGAGGAGCTGGATGCCGGCCTTGACCGCATCTGGGGCGCCATGAAGAGCTGCATCGACCGCGGCCTGAAGAACGAGGGCATCATGCCGGGCGGTCTCAAGGTGCGCCGCCGTGCCCGCTCGATCCATGACAAGCTGCAGGAGGAGTGGCGCTCCAACAAGGCGAACCCGCTGCTCGCCAATGACTGGCTCTCCGTCTATGCCATGGCCGTCAACGAGGAAAACGCCGCCGGTGGCCGCGTCGTGACCTCGCCGACCAATGGTGCGGCCGGCGTCGTGCCCGCGACGATCCGTTACTACCTGCATTTTCACGAGGATGCCGACCAGGACGGCATTCGCGATTACCTGCTGACGGCCGCGGCCGTCGGCGGCATCATCAAGCACAATGCCTCGATCTCCGGCGCCGAGGTCGGCTGTCAGGGCGAGGTGGGCTCCGCCTCCGCCATGGCCGCCGCCGGCCTTGCCGCCGTCATGGGCGGCACGCCGGAACAGGTGGAGAATGCCGCGGAAATCGCGCTGGAGCACCATCTCGGCATGACCTGCGACCCCATTGCCGGCCTTGTGCAGGTGCCGTGCATAGAGCGCAACGCGCTGGGCGCCGTCAAGGCGGTCACGGCGGCCTCGCTGTCGCTCAAGGGCGACGGCCAGCACTTCGTGCCGCTCGACGCCTGCATCGAGACGATGCGCCAGACCGGCGTCGACATGAACGAGAAATACAAGGAAACCTCCACCGGCGGCCTCGCCGTCAATGTGGTGGAGTGCTGATCGTCCATCTGATGTCTGTGGAGTGCGACGCGGCGGCCTCTTGACCCGGCCGCCGCAAGGGCGTTCAAAGAGCCATGGCCCTACATCTCATCAAACTCTGTGTTGGTGCTGACAGCATCGATGATCTGCGTGAATGGGTGTCCGAACGCTCGCTGATCGCGATCGCGGCAGGTATGGAGCCGCATTCCAGCCACATCACTCGCATGATCCCGAAGCGCGATCAGGAATTGCTCGACGGCGGTTCGCTCTATTGGGTGATCAAGGGGCAGGTGCAGGCTCGCCAGCGGCTGCTCGGCCTGAAGAGCTTTACGGATGTCGACGGCATTTCCCGCTGCGAACTGATGCTTGGGCCGGAAGTGATCGAGACCGAATACCAGCCGCGCCGCGCCTTCCAGGGCTGGCGCTACCTCACCGAGGACGACGCCCCGCGCGATCTCAAGAATATGGGTGAGGGGCTGGCCGATCTGCCGCTGGAGCTTCGGCGCGAACTCGCCGAACTCGGTCTTCTTTAACGGCTGAAAATCAGCGAATGCGCATCCGCACCGGATAGCGCCGCTCGCTGGCGCCGACATGCAGATGGATCCCGGCGGCCGGCTGGCCGGAGCGCCAGGCGCGGGCGCCGTGGGCCAAAAGCATGCCGACGAGATCCTTCGTCTTGTTGCGCGAACGGCCCAATCCGATATCCGCGATCCGCATCGCTGCCTCGTGCAGCGGGTGGAGCGTGCCCTTCAGCGGGCGGCGTTTTTCGTCGCGCGCTGCGGGAACATCGAAAAGGTTTTCGTTCATCGCCATGATCTGCCTCGTACGCAATACCTAACCGAGGGTGACAGAGCCGCTACATGCGGCATCCGCCTGTCTTCCTCCGCAGCCATCGGTACGCAATACCTGCCGATGCCGTTGCGGGTGAAGACGGTGGTCCGGAGACCGCGCCGTCAGGCGCGGCCCAATCTCGTTACTGCTGGCTGGCCCAGCAGGCAAAACCCTTGCGCTTCAGCACCTTGCAGGCTGCCGTCGCACCGTTCTGATTGTCGAAGCCGCCGAAGCGGGCGCGATAGAGCGCGCCGCTGCCGCTGTTGACGGCGACCGTGAAGGGCATTGCGCTGGAAAGTACCTTGCCGCCCGAAGTCTTCGCCTTGGAGAGCAGTTCCTGCGCCTGGCCCTTGTCCGGCGTCGCGCCGATCTGGATGACCCAGCCCGAGGGCGTGGCTTCCGAAGCCATGGTGGTGGTGGTGGTCGAAGAGGTGGTCAGCTTGTCGAGCGTGCCGCCGGTATCGCCCTGTTCCGTGAGGTCTTCCGCCGGAACGACGCTTTCACGTTGCAGCTTGAGCGTTGCGGCGAGCGCACGCTTGCCGACGATCTCGTTTTCGCCCGACGTCGCCGCATAGGCGGTTTCGATGCGGGCTTCGTTGTAGCGGTAGGTCGGAACCGGGCCGTTTTCCGGCAGTTCCATGCCGCGGTTGCTGAGCGTGCCGCTTGCCGATGCGGTGACCGTTTCGGTAGCAACATCCGCCGTCAGTGTCGGTGCATCCTTGGTTTCGGCGATCAGGTCGCCACCGCCGCGGCGCGAGGCCTTCGGCATGTAGGCGGCAATGAGCTTGCGCATCTGCTGGTCGCGGGCGCCGCCCGAACGGCCGCCGAGCACGACGCCGACTACGCTACGGCCATCGGCAACGGCCGAGGTCACGAGATTGTAGCCGGAGGCGCGGGTATAGCCGGTCTTGATGCCATCGACGCCGCGCACGCTGCCGAGCAGGCGGTTGTGGCCGTTGATGACCTGCTTGCCGAAGCGGAAGCTGCGGACGGAGAAGTAGTCGTAATATTGCGGAAAATGCTGGCGCAGCGCGATGCCGAGGCGGGCCTGGTCACGGGCGGTGGTAACCTGTGCCGTGTTCGGAAGGCCGTTGGCGTTGCGATAAGTGGTGCGCGTCATGCCGAGCGCACGGGCCTTCTGCGTCATCATGCGGGCAAAGCGCTCTTCCGAGCCGCCGAGCATTTCGGCAAGCGCCGTAGAGGCGTCGTTTGCCGAACGGGTGATGAGGCCGAGCATGGCCTGTTCGACGGTGATCGAATTGCCCGGGCGCACACCGAGCTTGGTCGGCGGCTCGCTCGAGGCGTTCTTCGAGAAGGGCACGCGGGTATCGAGACGGATCTTGCCAGCTTCCAGCGCTTCGAAGGTCAGATACAGCGTCATCATCTTGGTGAGGGACGCCGGATAGCGCAGCTCGTCGGCGTCTTCGCTGTAGAGCACCTTGCCCGTCTTGGCGTCGATGACGATGCCGGCATATTTCGGGGAGGCTTCCGCAGGCGCCGCAAAGGCGACGGTGCTGACCATTCCAACCATCACCAGACCTTGCGCAACGGTGGCAACTGCCTGACAGGAGCGGGGGAGGAAATCGAGGAATACGGAACGGGACACTACGTTACTCTTCATTCTCGGATTGCAGATGGTGTTCGGATAGGAGGGTCCGGAACGACCGTTAGCAGCACAGTAGCGAGACAGCGTTACCAATCGGTTTATGATGAATCATTGGTTTCTGAGATCGCCATTATTTTATCGGCTGCTGTTGACGGCGAGCGGGCGGCCGTTCCGGACGAGGGACTGGCCGAGATAGTCGCGGACGCGCGTTTCCATGGCCTGCCACTGCGGCAAAAGTCTGCTCGAAAAACGGTAAAGCACGGAAAGATCGCTGCCGATGTGAATATCGCGCTGGCAATCGGCGCTGGTCGATGGCGTGCCGTCTGCCGGCATCATGCAGCGCACGGCATAATCCGACCCATCGGGCAGCGTGCCGGTGAAGAACACCTCGTTGCCGTATCCGGAATTGTCCTTGAGGTGGCGCAGGGTGAGGGCGGCCGGGCCGAGTTCCGTCTGGCCGTCGAAGAGGTGGCTGTAGATTGGCTCCAGCCGGCCCGACATGTCCTTCGACATGGTGCTTTGTGAAAGGCTAAGGAAAATCAAGCTTTCCGGGCGGCTGGCATCGTTGAATCGACTGCGCTCGGCATTGGAGTAGCCCTGCATTTCCGGCCAGGTGAGATAGAGATCGACGCGTTCGGCAAGCCCGGTATGGCGCTGCTCTTCGAAGCGGATGACATTGGCAGGAAGGCGGATCTGATCCTGGCCGATCACGACGTCCACCGGCTCGGCATTTTCCGTATGGCCGGCCAGTGCGATGCGCTCTCCGAGCATGCGGCCGGCAATGCTGATGCCGACGGTGAGGCCGGCGAGAACGGCCACGCCGATGGTCAGTCGCGTCAGCAGGCGGTTGGAGAGAAGCGGTGCGTGGCCGTCGTCACCTGTCGTCGCAATGGTCATCGCGTTCCTCGCCCGCCGAGAGAAAATCGGGACTCAGGTGTGCCTGAATCTCTTGCGGCGAGGTTCGGCGAACGTGGTTAATTTTGAATGAATTTCGAGGGGCGGCGTGCCCCACTAAAAAAGGGGGCGGCCGGTTCCGGGACAGCAGAACCGGCCGCAGGGCCATGGTCGGGACGGGGATTGGGGGACTGACCGGGCCCTTTTTCTTGCCCGGCGGGGCAGCCGGGCAATGTCGTCATGCGGCGCCGGGATCGGCGCCTTCAGTGTTACTTGACGCTACCGACGGCGTCGGCACGACCGTCCTGAAGCTTGACCCACTTGCCGGCATTGGCCGAGGACTGACGCTTCAGGTAGCGGTATTCGGTTTCGGACCAGAGCAGGACCTTGTTGCGCATGTTGTCGAGCACGAAGTCGCCGCGATCGGTGCGCACGGTCAGCACGGCATGGCCTTCGCCATTCGGCTGGAGCACGACCGTGATCAGCAGGTTCGAAGGCGAAATGCCGGCCTCGATCAAGCGCTTGCGCTTGAGCAGCACGTAATCTTCGCAGTCGCCCACCGTATCGGGATAGGCCCATTTTTCCTCGACGCCGTAGATTTCCATGTCGGTCATCGGCTGCACGTCGGTGTTGGCCGCATAGTTGACGTTGAGGATGGTCTTCCAGTTCTGCTGAGTCAGGACGAGTGGACCGGCATCCTTGCCGTTCGAGCGGCATTCATCGGCATATTGCTTGCAGAATTCGTAGTGACCGATCGGCTGGTTGGTGGCGCCGGCGAGCGGAATGTTGGCCGGCAGTGCCATGGCGGCCTGTGCGGCGGCCAGAGAGAAGAGAAATGCGACTGCCCCTGTCTTGATTGTTTTTGTCATTGTTCTGTCCCCGTTTGATGATGGGACAATGACACGGACTTTTTGACCTTACGCGAAAGTCGGAAGTATAAATTAGCTCAAATCAAGATCGCATAAGTATAAAATAAAAACAAAACTTGAGATTAATTTGATCCGTATTTGAGGTGAATTTGAGTAAAATTTGAACCAATTCCGCGTTTCGTGGGGGTGTCGTTGTTCGTTAAATGACTGATTTTTTGTGTTTTTTACGCATCTTCACCTTTTGGTGTGGCCCGACGCGAGCCCTTTCATACCCGGGTGATGATGATCGGGGGCTGGTCTTTGGCGCTCTTGGGGCAGGTGTCTTGGCTTGGTTCGCCATTTCGAGGCGATTTTGGCTTGAAAAAAAAATTCAAAATATTTCGCGGAATTGTCGATGTGCCATGTTGAAACAGAAAAGGGCCCCGCAGGGCCCTTGTGACACAGTCTGGCGTTTGCGCCGTCCCGAAAGACTACAGGAACGAGGTGAGCGCTTCCTTGGACTGGACTGACGAGAACTCGATCGCCACGCCTTCCTGGAAGTGGCGCACGACGCGTCCCTTCATATTGCCGAGCTGGACGGGCGTGCCGAGCGCCGGGCGCACGTCGATATCGACGGCGGCGCCGGAGAGCGAAAGGTCGATGATGCGGCAGGGGTAGCGCCGACCGTCGTCGAGGGTGATTTCGGTGCGCGTGTTGCGGGGCGTCAGACGGTTATGGCGGCGGTCTTCCGGCAGGCCGAGTTCGTGCTTGTTGGCGATCCAGGTCAGCTGCGCCGCGAGTTTCTCGCGCTTGCGGTCCGTGGCAGTCAGCGTGATCGCGAAGCCTTCGTCGTTGAGAACGGCGACATTGCCTTCGATGCGACCGAGATGGTCGACATAGGCGATAATGCGTTCGCCGACGCGCGGGCGGGCGGAGCAGATGATGTTGGCGTCACCAGGCGACATGTCGATGACGGAGCAATCGTATTCATCGTGATTGGGCAGCATCAGCCGGCCGGGCAGGTTCACCGAAACACGCTGGAAGCTCCGCTGGTCGGGCTGCGGTTTGCGGGCGGCGGGCGATGCTTGCTGAAATGAATACATGTGCGCGCGGGCCTGATGATCTTATGTCTTTCCAAGTCTTAAGCTTTCGCGGTTAACAGAAGGTTTGCCGCTCCTTGAAAAGTGGTGGGCTCCTCACGTTACGGCAATTTTCACGTGCCGCAAGTTGCAAAATCCCTAGCGCTCGCGCAGATCTTCCGCCTGTCGCCCGCCTTCGAAGATGCGCAGGTGCAGGACGCGGCTGACCGTCTGGCCAAGCGCGGGCGGGCGCATCGCCATGATCGAGGCCGGCATGGGGATCGCCGGCCGGTTGCCGGCGGCGGCCTGCGCGCGGCTTGGATCGATCACCGAGAGGGAGCCGAGCGTGGCGTAGCGGAAGGCGGAGAGCGGCGGGCGCTGGCCGGGAAGGGGTGCGAAGGCACCGATGATGCGGTCCGCCACGCGCCCCTTCGAGGCGAGCGGCAGCAGGACGATCTCGGCATCCGTCGTTTCCAGCGTGCCGTCGACGAGCTGGACCTGCAGGATGGCGGGGGCGCCATGCGCCATGACATTTTCCGCAATGCGGGCGACCCGGTTACGCTGGTCGGGAGCAAAGAGCGTGTCGAAGGCCTCGCCCTTCAGCTCGCGGCCGAACTGCGCGCAGAAACGGGTGCCGGCGAGGCGAAAGCGCGGATCGGCAAGCCTGATATGCTCGAGGATAAAGACGTCGGGCAGGATGGCGGCGATATCCGCGGGCTCGATTGCGCTGCGCAGCGGAAGAGGGCGCTCGCCACGCTTGCGCGTCCAATAATCGTAAAGCGCCGTTACGGCTTTCGTCTGCATGCTCATATCCATTCGATTCTGTACCGTTCCGGCACGCCAGAGTGGGCGAAACGGACATTTGGAAAGAGCGATGCGAGTTTCGTGCCATCTCGATATTAAGGTTAACGATTGGTTTCGATTGCGCAGCCGGACGGTTTTGGCCAAACATCCGGGCATTCCTCCACGAGGAAATGGTTTACTGCACATCGATTTCAGCCCCGGGGATTGGGGGCACCGGCCGTCGGCGAAAGCTGCACGGCCTTTCTTTTGTCTGTATAAGCGCGATTCGTATTTTGTGAGTTTGGTGGATCGGCCATGAGCGGTGACGGCGTAGAGATGCACGATGACGGCGCGGATATCCGCAAGCGGGAGCCCGCGTTCAACCTGCCCGGCGGGCTCGTCTTCATGCTGGCGGTGCTGACGCTCATCCATGTCGTGCGCACCTACCTGCTGTCGTCGGTGACCGACGAAAACGTCCTCCTGCAGTTCGCCTTCATTCCGGGCCGTTACACGATCCCCTTTTCGGAGCAGGATCTCGGCTGGCTCTGGAGCCCCGTCACCTATTCGCTGCTGCACGGCAGCTGGGAACACCTGATCTTCAACGCCTTCTGGATGGTTGCCTTCGGCGCACCCGTCGTGCGGCGCATCGGGCTCACCCGGTTCTTCATCTTCTGGTGCCTGTCGGCGGTGGCCGCGGTTGCCTTCCACACGGCGCTGCACTGGGGCGCGATGATTCTCGTCGTCGGCGCTTCGGGCGTGGTCTCCGGCCTGATGGGAGCGGCTGCCCGCTTCGTCTTTTCGCCAAGCGGCCGCATCAGCCGGCAGTTCGCCCATCTCAACCGGCGCCTGACGGTTGCGGAAGCGCTTTCGAACCGCTCGGTGCTCGTTTTCTCCGGTATCTGGTTCCTCACCAATTTCCTGATCGGTTTCGGCCAGATCTTCGGCTCCGTCGCCGGTGGCGCGGTGGCCTGGGAGGCGCATATCGGCGGCTTCCTCTTCGGCTTCTTCTTCTTCCCGCTGTTCGACGTCGCAACCGGCGAAACCCGCCGGGATTAACGATAGTCCATTAGCGGTCTTGCAATCGCCTCCTTCGTGGCGCACCATGTTTATGTTCCGGTTCGCACATGCACACCGGAACGGGGAACATCCAAGGAGGAAAGGATGTTCCTGGTACAGGCAGGGCATCCCTGCATGGGTGTCCCGCCTCTCTGCGTCATGATGCACACGGGAGGTACGCATGTATGTAAAGACGATACTGGACGAAAAAGGCCGCAACGTCGTCACCGGCGGCCCGCAGCTCACAGTCAGGCAGGCTGCCGTCTATCTCCATGAAAACCATATCGGCGCCATTGTGGTTGTCGATCGCAACGACCGTATCGCCGGCATCGTAACCGAGCGTGACATCGTGGCCGCCGTTGCCCGCAACGGCGCGGACTGCATGGACAAGCCCATTTCCTCCATCATGTGGGGCAACGTTTATCGTTGCGGCGAGACCGAGACCGTCGACGAGCTCATGGAACGGATGAGCAAGCTGCGTGCGCGTCATATCCCCGTGGAGAAGGACGGACGGCTTGTCGGCATCATCTCGATCGGCGACGTGGTGAAATCCCACATCCGCGCGATCAAGCACGAAGCCGACGCCATCAAAGCCTATATCGCCAGCTGATAGTGTCATTGAACGGTTTCGGGCGGAACGATCGCTGATCGTCCCGCCCGCCGTGTCTTCAAAGATGACTTGTTCTTAGCGCGCGACCATCACGACTTCCTGCATACGCTTGATTTCGGAAATCCGCGCCTTGGCTTCGAGATAGCCGCGGTCGATCGATTCGCCGGCGCGGTGGAATTCCGAAAGGCCTATATCCGACAGCTTCGGATGCAGCGCCAGGTCCGGCGGATCGCCGGCGAGACGGGCGCGAGAAATACGGTCCTGGATGATGTTGAACGACTGAACCATGACGCCGGTGAGGCCAAGACGCGCGGCGCTGTCTTCCTGCCGGTTTTCGTCGATCTTCTGCGGGCTTGCGCTGTGCTTGATCACGGCGGAGCGGCCGTAGAGATCGTAGTTGAGATTGACGGCGACGACGAGCGGTTCCTCATGTGCGCGGCAGACCGAGACCGGCACCGGATTGACCAGCGCGCCATCGACCAGCGTGCGGTTGTTGCACTTGATCGGCTCGAAGATGCCCGGCAAGGCATAAGACGCGCGCAGCGCCGTGATCAGCGAGCCGCTGTTGATCCACACCTCGTGGCCGCTGTTGACTTCCGTCGCGACGGCGACGAAGGGACGGTCCAGATCCTCGATCGACAGATTTTCCAGATGCTCCTGCATGCGTTTGGTGAGCCGCATGCCGCCGAACAGGCCGGAGCCGCGAATGGTGAAATCGAGCAGGCTGGCGATGCGGCGCATGGTCAGCGACCGGGCGAAGGTTTCCAGTTCGTCCAGCTTGCCGGCAAGATAACAGCCACCGACGAGGGCGCCGATCGAGGTGCCCGCGATCATGCCGATCTCGATGCCTTCCTCCTCAAGTGCCCTGAGCACGCCGATATGGGCCCAGCCGCGGGCGGCGCCGCCACCCAGCGCCAGCGCGATCTTGGATTTGCGCGGCGGGGTCGGCACGGGAATGATGGGCATATTGTTCATGGAAGGGCCGCCCGGATCTGAAGCATCCGCCGTTACGAGACTACGATTAAAACTCCAGTTCAACATGCAGACCTCCGTACCCGAAAGGAATTCCCGGCGAAGCGATCAGTTCCAGCGCCTCGGCGTCCTTGCAGAACACAATAAGTGACAGGGTATATGCAGTCTGTGACGCGGGGAACTTGCACGGCGAAGACAGACCTGAAAACTCCGTGGGATGCGTCCGGTCGAGGCTGGAGGAGGGCAGTTGCCCGCAGGATCGTCGACCCTTTCGGGGTGGTCCTGGAAACCGGTCGTGACGCATGCGAGCGATGGTGTTCCATGTCCTGATCCGCATGGCGGGGATAGCAGCCGCCATGGGAAGGATTAGGCGTCCGGACCGGTTTCCAAAGGATGAATCTGTGTCGGAACGGTCCAGAACTTATGCAGATGCTTAATTTTTGTTGTAGACGGACGCCGGGTCGAATTGCGGGGCGCCGCCGGTAATGGTCAACACCGCGCCGTCTTCTCCGTTGGTAACGGTGCGATAGAAGCAGGAGCGGCGACCGGTATGGCAGGTCGCGTCATGGCCGGCGACGGAAACCTTCAGCCAGACGGCATCCTGGTCGCAATCGGTGCGCATTTCCACGACGGTCTGGAGATTGCCGGAAGTTTCGCCTTTCTTCCATAGCGATTGGCGCGAGCGGCTCCAGTAGTGGGCGATGCCGGTCTCGATGGTGAGTGCCAGCGACTGCGCGTTCATATGCGCGACCATCAGCAGTTCGCCATCCTTCGCATCCGTCACCACGGCGGTCACCAGGCCATGCTCGTCGAAACGCGGCGTAAAGGCCGGGCCCGTTTCGAGCTCGGCCTTGTCCTTGGAGGGGGCGTCGAAGGTGATCGTCATGGCCATCCGGCTCCATCATGTGGAGCCGGCACCTGCCTAGCTCCGGATCATCGTCATGAACCGGACCTGTTCGGTCGGTTCGGTCTTGAAGGCACCGGTAAAGGTGGTGGTGAGCGTTGTCGAGCCCTGTTTCTGGATGCCGCGCATCGCCATGCACATGTGCTCGGCCTCGATCATCACGGCCACGCCACGCGGGTTGAGCGTCTCGTCGATCGATTTCGCGATCTGCGCCGTCATGGTCTCCTGCGTCTGCAGGCGGCGGCCAAAGATTTCGACGACGCGGGCGATCTTGGAGAGACCGAGAACGCGGCCGTTCGGCAGGTAGGCGACATGCGCCTTGCCGATGATCGGCACCATATGGTGTTCGCAATGCGAGAAGAACGGAATGTCCTTCACCAGCACCATGTCGTCATAGCCGGCGACTTCCTCGAAGGTGCGGCCAAGCACATCCTCGGCGGCAAGGTCGTAACCGGAGAACAGTTCGCGATAGGCCTTTGCGACGCGCTTGGGCGTATCGAGCAGGCCTTCGCGCTGCGGGTCGTCACCCGCCCAGCGCAGCAGCACGCGAACGGCGTCCTCGGCTTCCTTCTGCGAAGGACGGTCCGACTGATCGTCGACACGCGGAAAATTGGTGACTATGGCGTCCATGGACCCATGACCTTTCTGCAGGTTACCTGACGTGTTTATCGGACTCGCCACTGGCCATTCGCCTAACCCTGCAGGCTTGGGTTCCGTTGGCGGGCTCCGGGGCTTTCGGGTCTCGGCTTATCAGTGCGCTCGACCGTCCGGCACGGTTTCCCAAACAACAGGTGATGTCCGCTTTCGGCTCTCCGGCTTCTTGCAAAACGCTCACCCCAATACGAGTTATCATATAGTATGGATCACCACGTGCGAAAGAGGCGGGAGGCGACACGCCGTGCTTTTTTCCCGCCGTGATCGGAATAATCTCCTCGGATCATTGAAGATTCCGCAAAAAACGCGGAAAACAGGGCCATGATGGACGATATTTATAACAGCCGTATCCTGGAATTCGCCGGCAACATTCCCCGTATCGGCACGCTGCCGGACGCGGATGCCGAAGCGAACGCCCATTCCAAGCTCTGCGGCTCGCGGGTGAAGGTGTATCTGAAGCTCGATGGCGATACGGTCAGCGACTTCGCCCATGAGGTGAAGGCCTGTGCGCTGGGCCAGGCGTCGTCCTCGGTGATGGCGCGTCATGTGATCGGCGCGACAGTTGCCGAAATCCGCCAGGCGCGGGAAGACATGCTCGCCATGCTGAAGGCGGACGGCGAGGGGCCGGGCGGGCGCTTCGAGGACATGCGTTTTCTCAAGCCCGTCAAGGACTACAAGGCCCGTCACGCCTCGACCATGCTGACCTTCGACGCCGTGGTGGACGCCATCGGCCAGATCGAGGCGAAGCGGCTCGTCAAGGTCGGGTGAGGATGAATGTGTGACGGCCCGGATTGCCGGCACGACGCCCCGCGCCAGGCCTATAAGGGCCGCAACTGGCGGGGACCGTTTCGCAAGACGCCGGGGCGGCTTTTCGGCATGGGTTTCATCCGCCTCTACCAGCTGACGCTTTCCGGCTTTATCGGCAATTCCTGCCGCCACCTGCCGACCTGCTCGGAATACGGTTACGAGGCCGTTGCGCGGCACGGGCTGTGGCGGGGCGGCTTCATGACGCTGTTTCGCGTCATGCGCTGCGGTCCCGGCGGCACGCATGGATTCGATCCCGTGCCCGAAAGGCTGGAAAGCCGCTATTCGTGGTGGATGCCCTGGCGGCTGTGGCGCGTTTCCCGTGCCGGGAGAGACTGATCCGTGACCACCTATGTCGCGCTCCTCCATTCGATCATTCTCGGCCCTGGAAAACGGCTCGTCATGACGGACCTCCGGGCCATGGCGGAAGAGCTCGGGTTTCGTGCACCGCGCACGCTGGTCGCGACGGGCAACCTGATCTTCGAGGCGGAGGAGGCGCCGCTTTCCCAAATCCAACAACGGCTGGAGACGGCGTTTCAGGCACGCTTCGGCAAACATGTCGATATTCTCCTGCGCACGGCCGATGCCTGGAAACGTGTTGCCGCGCAAAATCCCTTTCCTGGCGGCGACGGGCAGAATGTCGGTATCCGTGTGATGCGAAAACCGCTCGGCCGGGACGTCCTGTCGAAACTCGAAGCGCTTGCCACGCCGGGCATCCGGCTCGCTATCGTCGACGGTAATTTGTGGGTCGATTTCGCTGGCAAGCCGAGCGACACCCGGCTCTTGTCGCACCTGACGACGAAGAAGCTCGGTATCGGCACGCTGCGCAACGCCAATACCGTCAACGGTCTTGTGAAAATGCTGGGCTGAGCAGACCACAGCTCCTGCCACTCCTTCCGGTTGTCGGCCTGCAGGCCTGCTTTCGCTCCGATTATGGGACAATCCGTTTTGGCGGGGAAAAGCGCAAAGCCCTTATTTGTGGCCGTTGCCCGCTGTGCATGCCCGTGTTCAAAAAGACGCACCGGTTTTGTCCAAAGGCAGGGTCGGAGCCTGAAGCGGGAGTGCGGCATGACAGCGAGGACATTCGGCCAGTCGTCGGCGGAAGCCATCAAGCGGGAGAAGGATCGCCTTGCCGCGCTCGACAGTCTCGACCTTTTGAACAGTCCGCGCGACGAAGGGTTTGATCGCATCGTCCGATTGATCCAGCAGGTCTTCACCGTTGAGATCGGGCTTGTCTCGCTCATCGACGGTCATCGGCAATGGTATCAGGCCTGCTCGGGCCTTTCCGCTGACGAGGTGCCAATCGAGGATACCTTCTGCCGCTTTGTGCTGAACGATGAGCAGCCGATGGTGGTGCAGGACGCGAGCAGGGACCTGCGATTCGCTACGCATCCTGCCGTAACCGGGCCGGATCACGTGCGTTTCTATGCCGGCGTGCCGCTGAAAACGAAGGCCCGGCATACGATCGGCACCGTGTGCGCGATTGATCGGACACCGCGGTCTTTCAGCCGCAGGGATCTCGGTATCCTTGAGGAACTGGCCGGTGCGGCGATGGACCGGATCGAGCTGATGCAGACCGCCTCGACCGACAGTCTCACCGATGCTCTGACGCGCCGGGCCTTCAAGCGCGAGGCCGAGCAGCTGATTGCGACGGCGCTGCGCCACAAACACGATGTTGCCTGCCTCGTGCTCGATGTCGACCACTTCAAAAAGGTCAACGACACCTATGGTCACGCGGCGGGCGACGAGGTGTTGAAGGCGGTTGCGGCGACGTGCCGGTCGAAACTGCGGACCAGCGATCTGTTCGGGCGTCTCGGCGGCGAGGAATTTGCCATCCTGCTGCCCCACGTCGGTGCCGAGGATGCGATGATCGCTGCCGAGAAGCTCCGGGCGGAAATCGCGGCGCGGGCGATTTCGGGCGAGTTCGGCACGCTGAACGTCACCGCCAGCTTCGGCGTTTCGGCGCTCTCCATTGTCGGGCGTGATATCGAGACGCTGCTCGCGCAGGCGGACGCGGCGATGTACCAGGCGAAAGGCACGGGGCGGAACCGCTGCATGTCCTTTACGTCCATACAGGGGGCGGATGGCATGAGCGCGCGCCGCCGCGTGCTCAAGGCCGGCAACATCGTCTTCAACGATCGCCGCTCGACGATCGATTGTACCGTGAAAAGCCTCGGCGTGGATGGCGCCGGCATCATGGTCAGCAACACGGCGGGCATTCCGCCGGAATTCATGCTCGCCATCAAGGCGGACGGGTTCGAGACGAACTGCTCGGTCCTTTCGCGCGACCGGCAGAACCTCGAAGTCGCCTTCCGCTAGCCGCCGCGGATGAGGCGGCGCAGGTCCTTTATTTCCGCTTCCGTGAGGGCGCGCACGGCACCCTTTTCCAGGTCGCCGAGCTGCAGATTGCCGATCGAGACGCGCAGGAGGCGCAGGCACTCGATGCCGAGCGCTTCCAGCATACGGCGGATCTGCCGGTTGCGGCCTTCGTCGAGGGTGATTTCCAGCCAGGAGTTTTTCTCACCCTCGCGCAGCTTGCGCACCGTTTTGGCGCGCAGAAACTCGCCGTCGTGATGCACGCCGGCCTCGAGTGCTGCGAGCACTTCGTCATCGGCGATTCGGTCCATCTGGACGTGGTAGGTTTTTGCGACATGGGTTACGGGGTCAAGCAGGGCGTTGGCGAAATCCGTGTCGTTGGTGAAGAGCAGCAGGCCTTCGCTGGCCTTGTCGAGGCGGCCGACGGGGGAGATGTGGGCGTCGGCAAAATCCTTCAGGCATTCGAACACCGTCGGGCGGCCCTCCGGGTCGTGGCGGGTGGTGACGAGGCCGCGCGGTTTGTTCAGCATCAGGTAGAGGCGGGCTTCGGCGACAACCGGTTTGCCGTCGACGGTGATGGCGGCCTCGGTGAGGTCGATCCAGGTTTCCGGTTCGGTGACGGTGCGGCCGGAGAGCGCGACGCGGCCCTCGGCGATCAGCGCTTCCGCCTGCGTGCGCGAGCAGAAACCGAGTTTGGAGAGCGCGCGGGGCAGGGTGACGCGCTTGCCGTCCGGCGCCGACTTCGGCTTGGCCGCCGGGCGCGGCTTGGCGGTGGCGGCGGCACGCGATGGCGCGCCTGCCTTGCGGGCGGGAGCCGGTTTGTGCCTGTTGTGCGTATCCTTCGCCATGCTGTCGCGGAAAGCCTCTATGGTTATGATTGACCGCTCCGCCCTTGCCATTCTAAAGCCGGGTCCGTCCAGCTCATTCTATCGCACACGAGGCCGCCGTTGACACAGCAAGACATCACAACCGAACTCGTGACGCTGCGCGACTACTGGCGCTATGCGATCTCGCGCTTCAACGCCGCCGATCTGAGCTATGGCCACGGCACGACGACGGCCAGCGACGACGCGGCCTATCTGCTGCTCGACAGCCTGGAACTGCCGATCGACGCGCTCGATCCCTTCCTCGACGCCCGCCTGCTGCCGGAGGAGCGCCGCCTGCTGGCCGAGCGCATCGAGACGCGCGTGACGACCCGCAAGCCCTCGTCCTACATCACCGGCCGCGCCTATATCCAGGGTGTGCGCTTCCATGTCGACGAACGGGTGATCGTGCCGCGCTCGCATATCGGCGAAATCCTGTTTGCCGAATATCTCGGCGAAAACGGCTCGTCCTTCCTGCCGGACCCGATGACGGTGGAAAGTGCGGTCGATATCTGCACCGGCTCCGGCTGCCTTGCGGTGATCGCCGCAAAATTCTTCCCGCAGGCGACGGTGGATGCTGTGGACCTCTCGGCCGATGCGCTGGAGGTGGCCAGGATCAATCTCGACGAACACGATGTCGAGGACCAGGTGACGCTTTTTCAGGGCGATCTCTTCGCCCCGCTCGAGGGCCGCACCTACGACCTCGTCATCACCAATCCGCCCTATGTCGACCACGAGGCGCTGGAAGGCTATCCGCCGGAATTCCGCGCGGAGCCGCAAATGGCCCATGACGGCGGCGTCGACGGGCTCGATCTGGTGCGCCGCATTCTCGTGGAGGCGCCTGCCTATCTCAATCCCGAGGGCGGCATGATCTGCGAGATCGGCTCGGGCCGGGAAATCCTGGAAGAGGAGTTCCCGCATCTCGATTTCGTCTGGCTGGAAACGGCCGAATCGCAGGATGCGGTGTTCTGGATCTCGGCGGAATCGCTCGGCGTTTCCTGAACCCCAGAAGGAGCCTTGCAGGCCTTTGCGCGCCGGCCGCCGTGACGCCCGCGCCGGCGAAGGCGCGGCAATCCTCTCGGCTGTGGCCAGGCGATCGGCTTGTCCTCCCCATCGTCGCTTTCCTCATCGTCCGGCATCGGTTGGGCGAGGATTTCGGTGATGTGGCGGCGCACGGCGGCGAGGCCCGCGTGCAGGCGTTGCGCGTCTTCGTCGGTCAGGATGCAGGGCGGATGGCTTTTCGGATCGGCGACGGCTGCGGACCCGCTGCCCGACCGTTTGCATCCCGAGCAGCGGCGCGCCCGCCGGCAGCGCGGCAGCGGGCAGGTGTCGAAGAGGCGGGCCTCGCTCGCCGCCCACTGGGCGACGATCAGCATGGTGACGCCATCATCGTCACCGCCGCGTTTTGCCGGTAAAACCGCGCCCTCTCTTTCGGATGTCATCGAAGCGTTCCCCCAAAAATTGTGCGCAGCCGGAAACGGCCCGCAGGGTTTCCCATCGGGTTGAAGGCCTGTGAAACCGGAGAACCGCGCGAAAGCGTTGCCTCTGGAATGGGTGGTATGGGTGGCTTCGCTTTCGCGCGGCCCAGGCGTTCTTCGGAGGTGGTCTCATCCTCCTTCAGGCATGGCAAGGCTTCGCTGCGCAGTATGCTGGCGCCTATGTCTTTCCGAAAACGGCTACGC
>NZ_JBLZPH010000059.1:0-292 GCF_049199205.1 Shinella sp. M31
AGTCCGTCATTGAACGGATCGTGCACGGCTGGTCGCCGCAACAGATCGCCGGTCGGATGCGGCTGGAGCGCCATCCGATCTCGGTCAGCCACGAGACGATCTACAAGTTCGCCTATTCGCCGGATGGTCACGCGATCAAGCTCTGGAAATATCTGCCGGAACATCGGGCTCGACGCCGGGCGCGGCATGCGAGGCGCCGGCATGGCCAGCGTTTCAGCCCGGACCTCAACACCCTGCGCCGCCCGGATGTGGTTGCCGATCGCAGGCAGTTCGGACATTGGGAATGCGACCT
>NZ_JBLZPH010000059.1:317-22032 GCF_049199205.1 Shinella sp. M31
CGACCCGCAATCACCCTGGCAGAAGGGCACCGTCGAGAACACGAACGGACGGGCCAGGAAATGGCTTTCGAGGGATATCGATCCGCTCTCGATCAGCGAACAGGACCTGAAGGAAATCTGCGACCGGCTGAACACGACGCCACGCAAGTACCTCGGCTACAAGACACCGGCCGAGGTCTTCCGCCAGAAGCTGCTCACGCAGGTGCGATCGGGAGGATAGGATCAACGAGCCCGCAAGTCGCGCCTCGGCTTGAGCTCACAGGTAGTATCTATTCCGTCAAGCCTATCGACCGGATAGCCCTAAACGTTTTAGCATATCAACCTGTCGAAGCGTCATAACAATCTCAACTCCTCACGTCTTCTCTCTACCATTTTAATGTCCTTCTCAGACTTGGAAGACATAATTCCCGAACTATTACTTTTCGGGAGAAACCATCGATACCGCGATCAAAAATCAGCCCATATCAATGCTCTATTTGGTGCAATTTCACTTGACCAACGAGGGTCGCCGCGGCATGCGGAATGCACGAACTTCGCAGGCGCGAATGAAGGGGCGAAACGCATGGCCGGCAAGAGCCAAATTGTAGACATTCCGAAACTCGGTGACCTCAAAGCGCATGGAGTGATTCTCTCCGGAAAAACTGTTTTGGATCCACGGTCCAAACTGACATTCGAAGCGCCTGTCCGCTTTCAGGATCTTTGGTGCTATAGCAACCTGAAAATTGGCGCGTTCTCCTTCCTGAGGTCGGCATTCATATCCGGCAGTCCCACGATCGGGCGTTATTGCAGTATCGGTGCGAATTTTAATATAGGCGAGCCCGATCATCCAACCACCTGGATGGGAACGACCTCTGTTCAGTACAGGCCGGAAAAATTCGGTTTCTTCGGCGATTGGACGGGCTTCGAAGGAACCGAGCGCACTCAGGAAAATAGCCCAGAAGCACATCGCCCCGCCGCGCGAATTGGCAACGACGTGTGGATCGGATCCAATGTCATGATCCTTCATGGTGTAACCGTTGGCAACGGCGCCATCATTGCGGCCGGTGCCGTGGTCACAAGCGACGTTCCCGACTACGCAATCGTCGGAGGCGTACCCGCACGAATCATCCGCATGCGTTTCAACAAACCGCAGTTGATCGCACGCATGCTGAAGGTGAAATGGTGGGACTTCTTCATGCAAGATCTTTCAGGTGTTCCGTTCGACGATCCTCAGGCCGCAATGGATGAAATCGTCAGCCGCGAGCAATCCGGCAAGATAAGACGGAAGCGTCCCGGCTTTCATACATTGCGCAAGATGGAAGACCGCTACAGGCTTTGGCTTCCAGCGCAAACAGAGGGGAACTCCTCACCCGAGAGCGCCGCCGCGAACGCGCCGCGATCCGAGGAGTAATAAAGGCTGCAAGTGGGGGCGAGCCAACACGCCCAGAGCAATGGGCTGGCCCTTCCCCCGTGACTACACGGGAATAAATGGATTTGATTGCGCGTAGCCTTGATAAAGGTCGAGATCGCCGTGCGCGATCCGCGCAAAAATTTCCGAAATACGCTGCGCTGCACGCCCGTCAAAGCTTGCCTGTGAAAACTGCTCTTCCGCCCAGTGAAGATCGTATCCGGCCACGATGTCCGCGGGCCGGTGCCGCGCATCTTCCAACGAAGCATGCAGTTGAACCCTATTGTGCGCGACAGGGATCTTTAGATTGTCCCAAATCTGGTCGAAGCGAATATATTTCGAACTGATCGCCACGCGCCCGCATAGCGCCGCCTCCAGAAGCATAGTGCTATTGACCGAGACGATTGTTTCGGAAGCAGCGATCGCCTCTTCGGCAGATAGCAGATAGAGGTGCGAATCATCGAGAGCCGCATTCGGCATCTCTGCAATACGCCGGTGGACCGATCTGCTGAAGATTTCCCCTCTGGACGGCGGCAGCCGAACCATCAACTGCGTTTTTTCCGTGATCTGAATCCAATCCAATACATCGACCAATGCGGCCTCTTGAGCCCGCATTGTCTTCCTCCAGGACCTGTACTGGCTATCAAGTGGCTGCACCGCAAAAGTGACGGTAAATTTGGCTGGATCAAGACCGAGGGCACGCAAGGGCTGCTTGTGCGACTGATTGGGATGACGCACGCTATCCAAATAGTCGAACTTTGGCCCGCCGGTCTTGATGATTCGCTCCGCAGGATAGCCGCGTTCGATAAAAATCTCGGTTTGGAGGCTTCCCCAACTGCAGACAAGGTCGCATGCAGGTCGGTTGATCAGCAATTTCGGATGCATGTAGTACATGCTTCGGGAAGCGAAGACCGATTCGTGCGGAACGAGCACGGTCGGGATGCCCAACTGACTTGCCGCGTAGACGAGATGCCGCATCGCAGGCGTCCAGTCCAATGTAACGATAAGGCCTGCCGCCCTGTCTCGATAAGGCATAAGCTTGTGCAGGCACATCTTCCTGTAGAGATCACCATTCTGAGCGGCAAACTTCAAAATGGACGCACGAGTCACTTTGTCGGTTTGGCCCGTAAACATGCCGATATTCTTGATCTGGTAATCCTGCGGCCGAGAGAGTGAGAGGATTAGCTTGTCAGTATGTTCGGGAATCCAAGACTGATATAAGAATATAGGCCTATTTCCAATGGTTTCGCTGGGCTGGTTTGCCTGAAACCATTCGGGTAGTTCGGTGTCCCGCCTGGACGTCAAGAAGCTGAAAACTCGCGCCACACTTTGCACTCTTGGCTCCACGACATATGCGGAAGACCACCATCGTGATAGCGGCCTAGGCTCACTTTTGAATTCATCCGACAACGAACGCGCAATCGTCAAATCCGCCTACACACCGCGACAAAAGCCAATGCATGCGGAAATTTGCACGTTGCGCTTGATATCAGTCGACATCCGAAAGTCAAACGGTCCTCCGACATAGCGGCGAGTATGACTAAGGATCACACGTTTTTTCACACGCGGGATATATCTAGCCGATAGAGCACCTCGTTCAGCCGCAGAGCAACGATTGCAGCGGCCGGAAGCGATACCGGCGTCAGACCAACTTACGCCAGAGGATCGTAGTGCAGTCGGCCGGTCCCGAGGTCTCGAAATGCACAGCTCTCGGGACCGAATCCCCGGCATTGTTGTTCATATAGCGGCGCCAATCCTTCATAAGAATCGGCACACGCTTGGTATCGCAGGCTAGCGCTAGCCTCCGGTTTTCGGTGTCGAACTTGTCAACCCAGCCATTGTCTTTCGGAAGGGTCTGGCCGATGGCCTGCAAGCGTGCGCCAACACCGGTATGCTCCACACAGAAGCACGCATTGTACACGCCGAGATATCCGCCCGGTGTCAGGACGTCGAAGATTGTGGTGATCGTTTCATCAAATAATCGGAATGGATAAAGGTGCCCGATTTGCTCCAAGCCGTAACTTGCCGGCCAATTTACTAAAACGTTCATCGCCACGACGGCATGGAAGGGACCGCGTGCGCGTAGCTCCGTCGACGTGCTTTCGAAAATCGAGATGCCAGTGTCCTTGCAACGATCAGCGGCAACCGCCAAAGCATCGCGGCTAATGTCACATCCATAGACCTCCGCATTCGGAATGACGCGAAGAATATCGAGCGGCTCTAGGCCTTCGGAGCATCCGAAGGAAAGGATTTTCGGTCGCTCTATACCCTCGGCCTCGAAAAGGCGCCCCAATTGATCAAACGTGCGATTGTTGCGTCCGGCGGCTGTGAAGTTCGAAGGCTGTGCCGCCCATTTCTCCCCAGCCGGCATGGGCGCGCTTTCAGCGTGTGCGTTTTTGAGCGCCACGACAACGGCGCCGGACCGACTGGCCTCCGGTGCAGCGCTATGGTTTTCAAAAGACGAGACGGAGCGTGGTAACGGTAGAAGTTGATCAGCCAGGAACGCCACATTCGGATCGCCGTTCTCTAGGTAAGCAGTCACATCGTCGTGGAACCAATAGGGTGGGCTGACGACCTTGTTGGTGATCTGACGTGAATGGTAGCGATAGTCGCGAATGCGATAGCTTCCACTCATATAATGCAGCCAGACCGCCGCCCGCAGCGGAACGTCGGCACTGACATCGACGGCCTGTTCACCACGCAGCATACGCTCATAATGGCCCCTGTCACGCGGCGCGATCTGACCGATCGGATAATCGCGGGGCGCAAAGTCCGAGCAGACGATACCCGGTATCTGCAGAAGGCCCAGCTCGATGGTCGTCGTTCCGTTATAGACCGTACCAATATCGATAAGATCTTTCATGTCAGCCATGTCGAACCAGTTATGACCGAGATAAATAACGTTTTCGGGCAGCTCGTCTATAATCAGATCCCGGAAATACTCGGTCAGGAAAGCGCCGATCTCATTCTTCAGCTCATGCGGATGGGGTTTAATAAGCAAGAGGGTGCTGGAACCCCGGACGGCTTCGATCGTGTGATTTAGCCACTCGGCCATGTTGCGGTGGACCGGTCCGCCATCGAACGGTACGGCCGAATCGCAAACCACCTTACCGAAGGCACAGGCAACGAGGCCGCCCTCGGCACGCCACGCCGCGATACGCTCCCGACAGGCCTCCGCTTCCGCAGGTCGTACCGTCGCCGTGCTCGTAGAGCGCCTGACCTTCGTTATATCTCTTACCCGCTCGAGGATCGAGGGCGCCTCTTCCCGATGCTCGTCGAAGAACGTCTCAAACTCGGAAGGCGTCGGGAAGCTTGCCGTGCGGTTGATGCGGGTCGCCGTCATGTTGCGCATGGCCATGCGCGTCGAAACTGGCGAGGAAAAATTGGCGAAATAATTCTGGTAGCCGTTCGTACCGTGAATACAGAAGAACTTTTCCGGATCGCCATGGGTTTCGCAATAAAGGCGGACCACCACATCGGGAAGCCGCGCCTGAAAATTCACCATAAAGCCCAGCGGCAGATCAAGTTCCGCCATCACGCGTCGCGCCGTCTGAAGCACGACGCCCGTCATTCGCGTCAAGTTCGAGAGACGCGACAACGTGCTGATCAGGGCAGGGCAGGTATAGTCGACATTATACCGGCGCCTATTGACCGCTGCTTCTTCCCATAGGGGATGCGTCAGGTCGATTGAATCCCATCGGAGATGTCCTGTCTCGACCTCGACTTCGAAATTCTCGATCGGATCGAATTCTCTCTCCCGTTCGCTGCGCAATCTCCCGCTGCCAAGGAAGCACCCCAGAAACTGGTCGATTTTGGCATTGCCGGTCTTGTCCAGTGGAAGCACGCCTTCGAAAAGCGGGATGATCGCCCAGCCGCGCCGCTTCATCTCGAGCAGGACGATCAGCGGGAACCGGGTCGTCTGGTCAATCGCCCGCGGAGCTAGGAAAATGACTCCTTTCGGTTCGGTCGGTTGTGGCACGGTACGCAGATACTTGGTCGTGTTCGCGGCAAATTCCAATTCGCCGATCTGCTTGATATATCCCCAGTGAACGACCGGATCGAACTTATTGAGCTTGGCTAGGTTGGCCGCGCAAACCCTCTTCAACAGCGTTGCCGCCGCACTGAAGCTGCCCTTTCGCTGAAGGATTTTGGCCATGGGCGCCGCCGCCACCGACATCGCGACAGTGTTGGGCAGGGCTTTATAGACTGACATCGCCCATCCATATTCACCGCACCGTAGCGCCCATAGGAAGAACGCCTTTACATCACGAGGCGAAGTTCTGGACAGTTTCAGCTTTCTCAAAACGCCCAGCGTCGGCCTGTGCCAACGCTCCGCATCGACGGACGACAAGGCCGCGGCGATCGTCCATGCCAAACCACGCGATCTCGCGGTTTTGGAAACCTTGAACAGTGTGGTTGAAATTAGTTCAAGATCATTCGTAAAGCCCAGCTTCTCCGCGACCCGCATTACCTGGGTCAACAATCTCACGGCCTTAACCCCTTTGTCCGACGCAAGTCCGAGCGCCTTTGCCTTTAGGGGGATTCCAATCATGTCGATCCATTGCGGGCGAATTTCGCGATAGCATTCGCGTGCAAGCGCATAGGCGTCATGATAGGTCGGCATGCGCCGCAAGCCGAGCTTCGTCATGTTTTCGATGGCGTCGAGACGCGCCTTGAGGCTCCGGCCATGTTCGAAGCTTCGCCGGCATGCGTCAAGATAGGTACCCGTTTGGCCCTGCTGCCAGGAACGCTCACTGGCCAGCGGATCGTTTGCAGCATCATCGCTTTCCGCGCCACCATCCCCGGTTACGGCCATATCATCGCGTGAAATGGAATCGACGACGCGCCAAACCTTTGTGAGAACCTTGTCGCGCGCCGACGGCGCGCGCGCCTGCGCGTCAAAACCGGCGTACGCCTCGCGCTCCTGCTTCATGGTCGCGAGGACAAGATCCGTCGCCTGGCTATAATCTCCCGATTTCGCGAGCATCACCGAATATATGTATGTCAGATAGATGCTGTTGGGATATTGCTTCGCGGCATCTCTGACGGGCTGAAGCAATTTTTCCCGCAGCTCGGCAGAAGCAAGCACCGCGTCGATAAAGCTGGCCGTGCGCAGGTTGACTGCACCTCGCTTCGCCTCTCCGCGCGCGATAGCCAGCATGGCCTCGTACACCTCCCGGCTGCTCGACGTCGTCCTTAACTGGCGCAATTTCGACGTATCTTTCCAGGATGCCGGTAAAAGCTTGCCGGGAGCGCGGGTGAAATCCATCCGGTCGATATGTGCACGCACCCACTTACGGCCTGTGCCAAGCGCCTTGCGATGGATCTTACGCACGGCAGCCAGCATTTTTTTAAAGGGCCGAACCACGACCTGTCGCGCGGTCACAACGCGTGAAACCCTCTTCCGGGTGGCAGCGCCCGGCTTGGCTTTCGCCTTGGCCTTTGAGACCGGCTTGGGTTTTTCACTACTTTCGAGCGTATCGTCGTTGTCCGTACCGATATCAACGGTCCTGACAAGCTCAAGACCCCTATCCTGAGCTGGTGCGACGTCCCTATCCAAGGGATCCGGTGCAACGACCGTGTCTGCAAGCCCACTGGACAGTGGATTTTCGGCCTCAACCTGATTGCGTTCCGGAATCATTGAAAGTCACCCATAAGTACAGTCGCCGCGCAGCAGATCCCCTTCCCTTCAGGGATGAGTATGACTTCAGGAAAACAGATCCCAGGAGACCGGTGTCCCGGCTGCAACCTCTTTCGTGACCTTACGACCCAGCAGAGTGTCGTAAAATTTCGGCGCTAGGCCGAGGCCGGGACGAATGCGCCGAAGATTCTTGGCGGTGAGTTCATCACCGGGCTTCAGATCGACGCCGACATAGAGCGAGCGGCGGCGCGTCCGGGCCTTGACTTCGGATTCCGTGGCGCCATACCACACTCGGCCAACGGCCTGCTTGACCCGCTTGCATTCCTCGACCATCTGCTTGAATTCGGCCGGCTCCAGAGAGAAAGCGGAATCAACGCCGCCTTCACTGCGCGCCAAGCAGAAGTGCTTTTCGATGACGGTCGCGCCCAATGCCGTTGCACCGACAGGGACGCCGACCCCGAGCGTGTGGTCCGACAGGCCCACTTCGCAGCCGAATAGCTGCGCCATGTGTGGGATCGTCAAGAGGTTCGTATTGGCCGGCGGAGCAGGATAGGTGCTCGTGCACTTCAACAACACCAGCGTTTCGCAGCCGGCTCCACGAGCCGCCGTCACGGCATCTTCGATCTCGCCGATTGTCGCCATACCAGTCGACATGATGAGTGGCTTTCCTGTCGCCGCCACCTTGCGGATGAGCGGTATGTCGGTCAGTTCGAAGGAAGCGACCTTATAAGCCGGAACGTCCAGGGTCTCCAGAAAATCGACCGATGTCTCGTCGAAAGCAGACGAAAAGCAAAGCATTCCATGCTGGCGAGCTCGATCGAAGATCGGCTTGTGCCATTCCCAGGGCGTATGCGCCTCCTTGTAGAGGCTGTACAGGTCACGACCCGCCCACAGGGATTTAGGGTCGGAAATGCTGAATTCGCCACGCGTCATGTTCAGCGTCATGGTCTCGGCCGTATATGTCTGCAACTTCAGCGCGTCGGCACCTGCTTCGGCAGCCGCATCAACGATTTCAAAAGCCAGATCGAGCGACGCGTTATGGTTTCCCGACATCTCCGCAATGATGAACGGGCTGTCGTCGAGCACTTTGTCTGTCCCGGCGTATACGGCTTTTTTGAACTGCGACATGGCGAGCTTTCAAACTGGTTGGTGGCGAAAAGTGCCACTGGGAAAACAACGGAATAACGGCGAGGTCAAGGCGCTCCGCCTGCCATCGTGGCAAGACCAGAAACAAGATCGAATTTTGGCGACCAAGCGAGATCGCGGGCCGCTTTGTCGATAGTCATGAACGGCTTGGGCACCGGCCCGTCATGGAAATCTTCTTGGCGGATTGACACCGGACTGGCGCAGGTCGCTGCAACCGCTTCGGCCATCTCCGCAACGGTCCAGGCCCGCCCGCCGCCGACATTGTAAACACCGCTTGCCGACGGTGACGTCAACGCCGCGACAATAGCACCGGCTGCGTCTTCCACATAGAGCTGGTCGACCCCATAGCGCGGGTTGCCACTCATGACGATGTCCCGTCCCGCCGCCGCTTCAGAAACAAAACGCATCAGCACGCCGGTCGTCCGCTCGCCGGTACCGAAGAGCGCTGAGAAGCGCAGCGAAACAGCTGTCGTCTTGGTCCCGCGGCAGATCAATTCGATGATCTGCTCACCCATCAGCTTGGACAGGCCATAAGCATTGATCGGGTGAGGCATGTGTGTCTCGGCGAAAGGCACCGCATCGAGTGCAGAATAGACGGCAGTCGTCGAGGCGAAAATGACACGCCCGACACCGGCAGTGACGGCAGCGGCGGCAACGCGCTCCGTTAATGCCAGGTTAGGCTCCAAGAATGGACCTAGCTCCCGGGGCGCGTCGGTACGCGCCATCCGGCGCCCGCCAAGATGGACGACGGCATCCTGCCCCGACATCCAGTCGGTAATGGACACCGCACTGTAGTCGGTCTCCCGAACGGTAATACCCGAAGCCTCTGCCGTAACCAGGGCTCGGGCATCGCGCGTCAGCGCGGTTACCGTCATGCCGGCGCCGCTGAGCGTCCGCAGCAGATTGCCCCCCAGAAACCCATTAGCACCGGTTACCGCTACCCTCACGCTCAGGCCCCCTTCGCCATCACGTCCGCGCGACGGTGCGTCCAGTCCGGGGAAAGACGAACATAGTAGCCGACCACTTCGAGTCGGCCATTGATCGCACCGACGACATCGCCGTCATTGTAGCGCCACTCGTGATATACGGCGTCATCGGGACGGGGAAAATCCGCCGACTGGAAGACCGTGCCGGGTGCTGCCTGCTGAAACATCAACTCATACACGGCCCCTTGCGTGTCCCGCCCTTCGACCACGTCAAGGATTTCGCCTGTCAGGGTCCGCAAGGTGAGCCCCATGAAATCGAAGTCCCGGGCGGCAAGGATCAAGCGCCATATATGGCAACCGTCGATACGCGGCGCGATCTCGACGATCCGTGGCCCCTGGTCGGTCACCTTCATTTGGAAGTACAGGCAGCCGTTGACTATGCCGAGCCGCTGCACCACGTCCCGAACAAGACGATCCGTTGCATCGATATTGGCCTGGGAAACGTTGGCTGTGGGAATGAGGTGGCCTGACGGTACGCCGATCAGATGATCGCCGTGAACAAGGCGTTCGGAAAGCTCTGCGACGACGACCTTACCGCCGGAGACGAGCACGTTCGTCGAGACCTCCACACCATTGAGATAGGCCTCGATGATTGCGGATCCCGTCGGCGACAGCGAGATTGCCCGCTCGACGGCACCGGCGAGGTCCTGCACCTGCTCGATCTTGGCTACACCGCGCTGCCCTTGGCTGTCCGAGGGCTTCACGATACAGGGGAAGATGGACCAGCCCGCGGCCTCAGAAGCATCCGAAAGCCGGATGAACGGAACGGGGCTCAGGCCCTGCGCGTTGAGCCATGCCCGCAGCTTCGTTTTCTGGTTGAAGAGATCGATCAGTTCCTCATCGAAAAAGTGCGGCAGGCCGAGAGCGTCGGATGCCGCGATGACCGCGGGAACAGCGATATCCGAAGAACAGGAATAGACGACTTCAGCCTTCACGTTCTTTGCCAGCGCCGTCACCTCCGCGGGCTTGCTGATATCCAGAAGATGGAACGTATCGGCAAGCGCCTCGCCGGCGCCGCCTGCCCGGTGCGCACAAGCATGAACGATCCATGCATCATCCTTCAGATGACGGATCAAGTCGGCCTGACCGGCATTCGTTCCCAAAACGAGGGCAACCTTGCTCATTCCTCTACGCCTTTCAGTAACATGTTTATCAAGCGGCGCGTCCCGCCGCAGTCAACCAGTTGTGATCCGCGCCGCGCCATTTCCGCGGCTGGTCCCGTGCTTGCGACAAGCGTTGCATAGGCTTCGGCTATCTCGCCGGGCGTCACGTCGCCCCAGCGCCCAAGATAGCGGGCCGCGCCGAGATTCTCCCAGCCTTGCGATTGCCGGACCTGGTTTTCGGCAATAGCCAGCAGAAGCATCGGCAGACCACAGCGGGCAGCCTCATAAGTGGTCGTTCCACCGCCGAGGATAGCAAGGTCGGAAGCGACCATCAAATTTGGGATGTTTGGCGGATTGACGTGCAGAACGACATTCTTCCAGTCTTCTCTTTCAATTCTCGCGGAAATCTCTGCGATTCTCGGATTGGAAGCACCCGACACGAGATGAAGGCGCGTATCCGGACCGGCAATCGGTTGGAGTGCAGAAAGCACACCGAGTGCCGCTCCCTTGTCGTCTCCCCCGCCGAAGGAAAGGAAGATATTGCCGGTTCTCCCGTTCGGTTCGGGAACGACGATCCCTTCGAATTCCTCGCGAAGGATCGCATAGCGAGGCCCCAGGAGGAATTCGACCTGTGGATGAGATGCGACGGCCCGGTAATGTTCGGGGCGCTCATAGGGGGAGGCGTTCACGACGAGACGGCCGAGAAAGACCTGCTCGCGGCTGGCGTCGAATTGCTGGAGCCAGTCTATGCCAGCATCCTGCAAGACCCGTTGAAACACTTCATTTGCACGATAGTCGTCGATGACGGCTTTTTTCGCTCCATGCGCGGCAGCGAAAGCTGTGAAAGCCGCCGCATCAGCTGCAATCGACGCGTCCACCGTGCGTTCGCACCATGCGGCAAACCGTGTTTCGTCCTCCACAACCCGGTAGGATCGCGCAGGCCCGTACATGATGGCCTTCTGTCCGGCAGCCAGAAGGGCATCGGCGAGAACCCGGCACCGAACCAGATGCCCCATGCCGACATGCGGTGTTGCATCGACGCAAAACGCAATCATCTTTGATCCGGCTTGCCATTTGGAAACATCGCCTGGAACATCAATTCGGCGCGCGTCCAGTCATCCTCCGTATCGATGTCGCAAACTCGCCAGGTTGGCAGGACGACTGCGGCCGAGCCCGAGGCCAAGATCGAACGCTCGCTCATGAACGCATCTCTCGTCCCCCAGTAGAAGGCACCGGCATCGTGCACCATTTCCTCCAGATCCTGAGAACGCGTCGCGAGTTTGGCTTCGTCCAATGGCACGACCGTGCCGTCAGCGTGCAGGCGCAGAGCCCTTTGGATCGGATGTGCGTAATGCGTAACGGAAACGGAAAAACCGTTCTCGGACGTTTCCAGTGCCGATAAACCGGCAACGAGATCACCGGCTGTAATAAAAGGGGTCGTCGCGTAGAGGCAGCAAATCTGCCTCACCGCCACACCCAAAGCTTCCATCGCCTCGATCGCATGGCGCACTACGGGCCGGGTCGGCGTGAGGTCATCGGCAAGCTGCGCTGGTCGCCGGAAGGGAATGGTCGCCCCGTGGGCCTCAGCAATCGAGATTATTTCCGCGTCGTCGGTCGAAACGATCACAGCGTCGAACACGCCGGAGAAAAGAGCCGTTTCGATAGGCCAAGCAATCATCGGTCGGCCCGCGAAGGTACGCACATTCTTGCGAGGCGTACGCTTGCTTCCTCCGCGGGCAGGGATGACGGCTAGCCTCATGCCAAAGCCTCACGAATCGTAGAGATGACGAAATCCTGCTGTTCGGCGGTCATCGTGGGATAGAGCGGCAGGCTGATGGCTTCCGCATAGTAGGCTTCCGACTGCGGAAAATCCTCGGGCTTTAAGCCGAACTGCTGGAAATCGGGTTGCCGGTAGACGGGAATATAGTGGAGATTGACCAGAATGTCCCGGCTACGCAGGTAGTCGAACAGTTCACGCCGCGACAGCTTGGCCTTATCGAGCTGCAATCGAATGACATAGAGGTGGAAGCCGGAATAATCCTCTTCCGAACGCCACGGCGTTATGAGCGGAAGCCCACTCAACTTTTCATCGTAGACACGCGCGATGGCATGGCGCTTTGCGACATAGTCCGTCAGACGCTCCATCTGGCTAAGGCCGAGCGCAGCCTGAATATCAGTCATTCGGTAGTTGTAGCCGAGCGCGATCTGCTCGTAATACCACGCGCCGTCCGGTTCCTTGCTCATTTCCGCCGAATCACGGGTTATGCCATGGCTGTTGAACAAGGCCATGCGCCGCGCCAGAACGGGATCGTTGGTCGTCGCAGCCCCCCCTTCTCCGGTTGTCACGATCTTGACGGGGTGGAAGCTGAACACGGTGATGTCGGAATACTGGCAGGCACCAACCGGCCAATCGCCAATCCGGCCGCCGATGGCGTGCGACGCGTCTTCCACGACCTTGAAACCGTAACGTTCAGACAAGGCCCGGATTGCGGGCATGTTGGCAGGCTGCCCGGCCAAATGAACGGGGATGACAACCTTGGGAAGACGCCCCTGCTTCTCCGCGGCCTGCAGCTTCTCTTCTAGCCTTTCCGGGCTCATCGTGTAGCTGAGGGCGTCAATATCGACGAAATCGATATCAGCTCCGCAATAGCGAGCACAATTTGCACTAGCCACGAAAGTGATCGGGCTTGTCCAGACGACATCGCCCGGTCCGACACCGAGCGCGTTGCATGCGTTGTGCAGCGACGACGTAGCGCTGTTCGACGCGATACAGTACTTCGCCCCGGTCACCTCGGCCAATGCACGTTCGAACCGCCCCACCGCAGGGCCTTGCGTCAGATAGTCCGATGTCAGCACCGCACGGACGGCGTCGATATCCGCCTCGGTGATCTCTTGCCGCCCGTATGGAATAATCATTTTAGATCTTTCCAATTTTGGCGGCGTTCGCATCGATCCAGGACGAAAGCTGGGCGTCAGACATCCACTCGGAATTGTTATCGGAGCGGTAGGAGAAGCCTTCCGGAACCCGCGTGCCGTCCTTGATGCGACTCTCATCGAGATGCCAGTTGTGGATGGACGGAAGAATTTTGAAATGGCCAGGATATTCGTAGGTGTTGTACGCGTCCTCTTCACCGATCATCTGCTCGTGCAACTTTTCACCCGGACGGATGCCGATGATCTCGTGTTCAGCCTCAGGAGCAAGCGTAGAAGCGATGTCGACGACGCGCATGGAGGGAATCTTCTTAACGTAGATTTCGCCGCCAATCATGTCATCGAAGGCGTGCCAGACCAGTTCAACCGCCTCTTCGAGCGAAATCATGAAGCGGGTCATTCTAACGTCCGTGATCGGCAACTTGCCGCTGCTGGCCAGCGACTGGAATAGCGGGATGATCGACCCGCGCGAACCCATGACATTGCCGTAACGGACAACTGAGAAGCGCGTAGTGTGCGTGCCCGAATAGGAATTGCCGGCGACGAAGAGTTTGTCCGATGCGAGCTTAGTCGCACCATATAGGTTGAGCGGACTGCTCGCTTTGTCCGTTGAAAGCGCAACGCAACGCTTGACGCCCTTGTCGATGCAGGCATCGATCAGGTTCATAGCGCCCATTACGTTCGTCTTCACGCATTCGAACGGATTGTATTCGGCCGTTGGGACGATCTTCGTGGCGGCTGCATGAACGACGTAGTCGATACCATCTAGAGCCCGCTGCAGACGCGCACCGTCACGCACGTCGCCGATGAAGAAGCGAACGCGGGGGTCGTCGCCGTAGAGCTTGGCCATTTCCCACTGCTTCATCTCGTCTCTCGACAAAATGACTAGCCGTTTGGGATTATACTTCGCCAGCGTCATGGGAACAAAAGTATGGCCGAACGAACCAGTGCCGCCGGTGACAAGGATGGAGGGTCTGTCGTGCATAGTGCTCGTTTCTACGTTTTGAACTTGTGGCAGAATTGATCCGAAACCAAAGATAGGAATGCCGCCACACAGGGAAGGAATTCTTTAAAACTCTCGATCTGCTCGGGAATGTTCCCTACAGATGAGGAGCTCAGGTGTCATTGTCAGCGCTCTCTATCGCAAACTCCTACTATTTTGCAAGACCGGCCCACAGCGAACTTAGCGGGCTTGTCAACTGCAATCCACGACATTGCGTTACCACGCCAACCCTTCGAGTACGGCTCCAGAGCGCAGCTTGCCGGACCGTTTGCAAAACCGCTTCGCGGTTGCGGCGCGAGAGCAGGTTATCGAACTGACGTCTCTTGCAATCGCCAAGGGATAGACCTTGAATTCCGCTATTTCCGGCACCGTAAACCCTTAAACTGTTAAATACCCGCAGAGGTCAACGGTGTCAGACCTTGACGCCTGCACGAATGTGATGGCATTCGCCCGAAAATATGGCGCCATTTCCTTCAGCTTGTGATTTAAGCCAGAGGAATTTCCGGTTTTCGGACAATAGACGTTCCAAGGTGCTGGGCACCACGGAAAGAGATACGAAAGAGGAGCGGCTTCTATTCGCTCGCATGATGACTTAGCGGCCTCCACCGGTTTCGAGGAGGCTCAGGATGGGAGCCTTATGGCCCACGCTGCTTATTCCACGCTCGCAACAGACGAGGCGAACGTTCTCGACCTGCTGGAACGCATTGCGGCGTCCGAACGGGGGAATGGGGCACCTTCTTATGACGATGCCCTCATGACGACACGACTGATGGCGGCAGCCAAGGGTCGCGCAGCTTTGTTCGAAGCCTTCGGCCGGCGCGATTTTTCAGGGGAGCCTGCTCTTTATCTGACGTATATACGCGCCGTGGTTTACGCGAAACATGGACACATTGATGGCGCGCTCGCTACCGTTCGGGCGGCCCGAGGGCGCGCCACAGACAAAGTCGGCCATCGATGGCTCGATCAGGTGCTGGCTATCATAGACAGGATCGCAGTCGAGACAAAGGCGGAAGAGAGCGACGACCGGACATTGGCGATAGAACGGAATTCGTTGCTCGAACAGGGAAAGCTCAGCGAACATATCGCCCATTGCCGCAACCGCTTTCACAAGGCCAAGACACTGGTCGGGAAGCTGAAGGCGATCCGCTCCATGTTAGGCACCGCGCGCCGGCCGATCCCAGACTATCGCCCCGCCTTCGCGGCCGCGCGCGAATGCTACCTTTCGATAGCGCCCGAAATTTCCCGTCTGGCTGCGCCGCTTCATTCGATGGTGCGAGCCGGGTCGAAGGAGCCTTTTGCGTCGCTTTCTGCCGGACGCGGCCTATTAAACGCCTGGCCGCTCATTTCAGCGCTCGATATCGCCGCAAAAATCGGGCTTCGCGAAGAAGTGGCGCAACTGGCTCAAGGACTATATGCGCTCGCAAGCCATCCGCTCGGCTACGTCGTTCGCTGGCCGATCGTCGCCAACCTGATCAAGGCCGACTACGATCGCTGGGTAGAACCCTCGCGTCAACTTGTTACCACCCATCTGTATCGCCCCCTCTCCGCCCTCGATGTCCGGTTCTGTTTCGAATGGGCAGCGCGGTGTGGAGAATATGACCTCGCAGAAGATGTTCACAACCGCTTGCCGCGAAGGCTGAAGGGCAAGGTCGGCTATGCCGCCTTCGCCACCATATTGCAGCGACAGGGGCGCTTTGCCGAAGCCTATGCCTTTCTGGCCCACCATGCCGCAGATTTCTTGTCTGATACCGGCCGCACCGATGCACAGGAACATTGGAAGGCCGTCATTCATCTCGGGCAACTCGATTTTTCTGCCCGCGCCGCAAACCTGTTATCCGAAATTCCGCAGCCCTCGAACCCCAAAGGCGTCCTGTTCGTGTTGCCGATGACGGCAAACCTCTCAACGCTTCTTCCCATCACGGTTTTGCAGGAAGCCAAGCGGCGCAGCTGGGCGATCATTCCGCTCGTCGAAGGTATTTTTCCGCTGGAACGCACGGGGCGCCCTGAGATCGATCGTTTTTTAGGCTGCATCCGCGCAACCGGGCAACTGCGAAGCGATATTTGTGCCGGGCGCAAGCAGGACGTTCTGGTCGATATTCCTCATGGCCACCTCCGGATTGATGGTCTCACTTTTGATCAAGCGCTGTGGGAGGAAGCAGCCATTAAACAGCGCCGCTATCGCGTCGAATACGGATGTCCGACTTTGCAGGCTTATCTGCGCAAACAGACGACCTGGGCAGTATCGACAGCGACTGTCCTGCCCCAGATACACAAGGCCTTGGAAGCGATCGGGTTGCCCGCTGGAACATTGGTGACCTTCCAGGCCCGAATACCCGATGCCATTGTGCATGCCTGGTGCGCCAAGCATGGCGATCCACAGCGCTTTTTCTGTGCGCAAGGCTCGAACGGCTATCAAAATTATTTCGCAAATTTTTCCGAACCTGTCTCCTCCCGGATGGCGATCCGTAACATGACGGCGGCGGGGCCATTGCGCTCTCCTAGCTTCCCGACTCCGCAGGAATTCGACGACTACTATACAAGGTTCCGGGCACAAGCTCCTGATATTCTAGAACGCGTGCAGGATATTACGCGCCTGCGTCGTTCTCGTCGCATCGGATCGAAACACCCGATAGAAGCGGAGGCCCTGGTTCAACGTGTAAGGGCATGGCGCGCGGCGGGCGGGAAAGTTGCCTGCGCCTTCGGCAAGGTCGTCTGCGATTCCGGCGTTCCGATCGATGGCGGTCCTGCTCATCGATCGATGTATGACTGGATCAACCATACGGTCGCCTCCGTCGCCGGCTCGAAGACCCTATTGCTGGTAAAGCCTCATCCGCATGAGCATCGCAACGAAATCGGCGCTTATCTGACGGAAACGTTTGCACAATTGATTGATGTTCCACCCACCGAGAATGTCTACATCCTTGGGCATGACTGGTTCGATATGGCCGATCTAATGAACCTTATCGATATTGGACTAGTCTACAATGGAACATCGACGATCGAGCTGGGACTGCACGGAAAGCCCGCCATTCTTTGTTCCGACTATGCTGTTCTCGACTATCCCATCGGGCAAGCCGCTCCGCGCGACCGGGCTCACTATGAGCGACTCGTACGGTTCGAAGAAGCGCTGGACGTCGCGCCGGATCTTTCCATGCGGGCAGCCGTCTGGTTGCACTATCTGTCCGGCAACGAGCGGATCAAGACCTACCGCTACCACGCGCGCCCGATAACGAACCGATCAATCTATCCTCCATGGTGGTTCGAGGAAGACCTCACGGCCCTGAAGCTGCAAGGAGACCCCGCAGTCGGCCAGCTTACCGACGAAATCACCGGACCATCCGCCTAGAGAGTACTCTAGGCGGTCCTTCTCACCGAATTCGATGGTGCGCCAGAGAAACTCGTGTGAATGAAGCGGCGAGACCGTATAGACTTCCTGTCGCTTTCCAGAGCCACGACGGAGTAACACCGAATGTCCCTGTCCCAAACCCTCAGCCCTCGCTCGCTTCGAGCACCCGAAAGCGGCATCGTCGAGGTCGTCAATTATGCGCGCGGGCGCGAAGGTCTCATTCCGCTGTGGGTTGGCGAAGGGGATTTGCCGACGCCTGAATTCATTGCGCGCGCGGCCTCCGAGGCGCTGTTGCGCGGCGAGACCTTCTATACGTGGCAGCGGGGGATCCCGGAGCTTCGGGCTGCCTTGTCGCGCTATTACGCGCGGCGTTTCGGGGCGACGCTGTCCGCGGAACATTTTTATGTCGTCGGGTCCGGTATGCAGGCGATCACGCTTGCGATCCAGGCGCTCGTCTCGCCCGGCGACGACATGGTCTATCTGACGCCGGCCTGGCCGAATTTTGCGGCGGCGGCGGAGCTTTCGGGGGCCAATCCCATTGCCGTGACGCTTGATTTCGCCGGCGGACGCTGGCAGGTCGATCTCGATCGCATCGAGGCGGCGATCACGCCGAAGACGCGCGTGCTCTTCATCAACACGCCCTCGAACCCGACCGGCTGGACGGCATCACGCGAGGACCTGAAGAACCTTCTTGCCATCGCGCGCCGGCATGATCTCTGGATTATGGCCGACGAAATCTATGCACTTTATCACTACAGCGGAGAGAGGGCGCCGTCCTTCCTCGATGTGATGGAGGAGGGTGACAAGGTCGTCTTCGTCAATTCCTTCTCGAAGAACTGGTCGATGACCGGCTGGCGCGTCGGCTGGATCGTCGCACCGCCGGAAATGGGTCAGGTGCTGGAAAACCTCATCCAGTATTCCACCTCCGGCGTGCCGCAGTTCCTGCAGCAGGGCGCGATCGTGGCGCTCGACGAGGGGGATGCCTTCCTCCAGGCGAATATCGACAAGGCGACGAAGAACCGCGACGTGTTCTGCGATGCCCTGATCGCCACCAACCGCGTCGAGACGCTGAAGCCGGACGGGGCGCTCTACGCCTTCCTGAAGATCGACGGCGTGACGGATTCACGCCGCGCCGCAATCGACATTGTCGACCGCACCAATGTCGGCTTGGCGCCGGGCACGGCCTTCGGGCCCGGCGGCGAACTCTTCATGCGGGCCTGCTTCCTGCGCGATCCCCAGCAGATCGCGGAAGCCGCCGATCGGCTCGCCCGTTATATCGCGGCGCGCTGAAACCTTCACAGCCGGGCGAGCACGAAATCGGCCCGCTCGGCCACCGACACTTTCGGCAGGATCACCGTCTCATAGCCGAGCGTCGGATAGGTCCTTTCCAGCCGCTCATATTCGGCGAGCGCCGCCTCGAAGCCGTGGCGGCGTTCCGGATCGCTCTTATAGATATCCGGCCAGGGTGGTGTGAGGAAAACGCGCGCATTGTAGCGATGCTGTCCGGCGAGCGCTGCCAAAGCCGGCTCACCGGTTTGCGCCTCCAGCGCCGAGGCCGTATCAATCCATCCGCGATCGAAGAAGACGAGGCCGGGCTGGTCCCGCATCGCCTCCCGGTCGGCGAGCGCCATTGCGATGGCGCGGCGGGCGAAGGCGGCAAGATCGCGCCAGGGCAACGCCATGCCGTCGGTTGCCAGCTCCTCCTGGACGATACGGCGGCCGGGCTCCTCGACCGTCGCATGGCCGCGGCGGCCGAGTTCCTCCAGCAGTGTGGATTTTCCGCCGCCCGAGCAGCCGGACAGCAGGATGAAGTGATCGGACATGCTCTTGCCTTTCTACGGCGGGAGAACGCGTGGGCACGATTGCGGTTGCGTCTTGTCTGCAGGCGCGCTGATATGCGCGAAATTCAGCGATTCGGGAGATTACATGGCAGTTCTGGTGACGGGCGGCGCGGGTTACATCGGCAGCCACATGGTCTGGGCGCTGATTGATGCCAGCGAAGAAGTGGTGGTTCTGGACCGGCTCTCGACCGGCTTCCGCTGGGCGGTCGCGCCCGAAGCGCGCTTCTATGAGGGCGACATCGCCGATACCGCGCTTTTGTCCACCATCTTCGGCGAAAACAGCATCGACGCGATCATCCATTTCGCCGGCTCGATCATCGTGCCGGAATCGGTCGCCGATCCCCTCTCCTATTACGAGAACAACACCGTCAAGTCACGGGCGCTGATCGCGGCGGCCGTGGCGGCCAAGGTGCCGCATTTCGTCTTCTCCTCGACAGCGGCCGTTTACGGCACGCCCGATGGCACCGAGCCGGTGCTGGAGACCGCCGCGCTTCGCCCGGAATCGCCCTATGGTGCCTCCAAGCTGATGACGGAGATCATGCTGCGCGACACCGCCGCCGCGCATGACTTCGCCTATACGGCGCTGCGCTATTTCAACGTCGCCGGCGCCGATCCGCGCGGTCGCACCGGCCAGTCCGGCGTGGGCGCCACTCATCTCATCAAGGTGGCGAGCCAGGCCGCGCTCGGCAAGCGTGACGGCATGGACGTCTATGGCACGGATTACCCGACACCCGACGGCACCTGCATCCGCGACTATATCCATGTCAGCGACCTCGCCAACGCGCATCTCAAGGCTTTGCAGCGCATGCGCGCCGGCGGCGGCTCGATCGTCGCCAATTGCGGTTATGGCAAGGGTTTCTCGGTGCTGGAGGTGCTCAAGCAGGTCAAGGCCGTGTCGGGGCAGGATTTCCCGGTGCGGTTCGCCGGCCGCCGGCCGGGCGATGCCGTGCTGATCGTCGCCAATCCCTCCATCGCGATGAAGGAGCTGAACTGGCAGCCGCAGCATGACGATCTCGATTTCATCGTGCGCACCGCGCTCGATTGGGAAGAACATCTCGGCAAGCGCAACCAGATCTAGGAAATCCGCTCAGTCCTCGCCGAGCTCAGCCTTCTCATAGGCGATGGCGTGCTGGATGAGCTGCGCCCAGATGCCCTCGTAGAAATCGCCGTCGAGGCCGTGGGCCTGCGCATTGCGGTTGGCGTTGTCGCGCACTTCCTTCACACGCACCGGCACGTCGGCGGGAATGCCAAGGCCCGCCTTGATCTCGGCGGCACGGCGGATGAAGCTCCAGCGCTCCTCGAAGAGCGCCATCAGCGCCTGGTCGACCCGGTCGATGTTTTCGCGGATTTCCGCCATCGTCGTGCAGTCTTCAGCCGTCTTCGCCATTCCGGTCTCCTTTTGCGAGACCCGGATAGCAGAGGAATGATCGGGGGGAAAGGCGTCTCGCTGTCGCGAGACACTAGGCCACATGCAGGCCCGGGGGTTAAGCAAAAGGAGGGTGCGGTCCTGTCTTTCACTTGCGGGCCTGCATGCTGGCCGAGGCGGAACCTAGGCATGTAAGCTGGCGCGAAGCTGGATGCAGTTACGTTACGTGAAGTTACGTTCCACTCGCTAATTTATTAATCAATCCAAGCCCTCTGACAGCGAGCGTGCCGCCGGGTATGCGTTGCGCGCACGGCAACAAAAAACCTCCGCCGGGGGGAACGGCGGAGGTTTGACAGGCCGGTCTTCAGGCCCGAGGCAGAGAGGGGGCGCCTCGCAAAAGACCTGGCCTATGGCCGCGGGTCGTCGCGGTTAGTGGCGCGGTGCGGCGTCGCCGTAGCGGTTTGCAGCCGGATCGACATAATCGACCTTGCCCTGCGGGCCGCTGTTGCTGATCGAAGCCGTGGTGGTCTGATCGACGACCGACTTGCCGGCATTCGGGCCGTACTGCTGGACGTCGGTGCGGCCGAAGTTGGGGTTTTCAGCGAAGGCGGCACCGGCGGAAAGCGACAGGGCGGCGATGGCGATTGCGAACTTGTTCATGGTCTTAACCTTTCGAATTTGGGAGGATCAGCCGACCGGACCTGCCGGTCGGCGAAGGGCCTTGTGAGGCGTCGATTAACGGCCGGCGTAGGGAGCGCCGTCGCCGTAACGGGTCGAGGAGGACATCGCGACTTCCTGGTTGTCAGCGGAAGCGGCATCCGTGTGCGACTTGATCGATGCGGTGATCGACTGGTCGACGGCCGGCTGGCTGGCCTGGAGATCGGAACGGCCGAAGTTGGGGTTTTCAGCGAAAGCGGCACCGGCGGAAAGCGACAGGGCGGCGATGGCGATTGCGAACTTGTTCA
>NZ_JBLZPH010000006.1:0-257 GCF_049199205.1 Shinella sp. M31
GTGGCGAACGGCTCGGGCAACACGGGAAGCGGCACCACCAGCTCCAACAACTACAGCATCGATACTCAGCGCCCGACCGCAACCATCGTCGTAGCTGACACCGCTTTGGCAGCCGGCGAGACCTCGCTGGTGACCTTCACCTTCAGCGAGGCCGTCACCGGTTTCACCAATGCCGATCTGACGATCGCCAACGGCATGCTGAGCTCCGTCAGTTCGTCCGATGGCGGCATCACCTGGACCGCGACCCTGACGCCGAC
>NZ_JBLZPH010000060.1:0-223 GCF_049199205.1 Shinella sp. M31
AGTCGCACACGGATGGCGCTTCCGCTGACAACCAGGAAGTCGCGATGTCCTCCTCGACCCGCTACGGCGACGGCGCTCCCTACGCCGGCCGTTAATCGACGCCTCACAAGGCCCTTCGCCGACCGGCAGGTCCGGTCGGCTGATCCTCCCCAATTCGAAAGGTTAAGACCATGAACAAGTTCGCAATCGCCATCGCCGCCCTGTCGCTTTCCGCCGGTGCCGC
>NZ_JBLZPH010000061.1:0-2116 GCF_049199205.1 Shinella sp. M31
TCTTCACCGGAAATGCTTGTCCGCCGCAGACCATCGCCAGCTTCGCACTCACGCCATCTCGATCTGGCGTGAAATCGCTGGCTCGATCGCCGCCTGAAACACGGCATACGCCCTAAACGCCAGCTTCCAACACTTAAGGCGACGCCACCACCTTGACCGTCCCGATCCGGGCAACAGTATGCTTGCCGAAGTGGCCGTTTTGGGGACCGCCAGGAGACAGTCCGCTCCTGTTCCATGAGCCACGGAAGCGGACATCACGCTTCGAAAAAAGCTACCTGTATGCTGGCGAGACGGTCATTGTGAAACGGCAACGACAACCTTCCCCTTGGCGCGTCCGGTTTCGACATAAGCCAAGGCTTCTGACGTCTGCGCAAAGGGAAACACCTTGTCCACGATCGGACGGATGGCGCCAGCGTCGATCAGCTTGGCAATCTCACGCAGTTGCTGGCCTTCCGCGCGCATGAAGAGGAAGGAATAGTCGACGCCCCGGCTCTTTGCCTTTTTCAGAATTCCTCGACTCAGCACTCCCATGACAAAGCGTAGGAACAGGTTGAGCCGCAGAGACCTGGCGAAGGGGACGTTCGGCGGTCCGGAGATCGAGATCAGCTTTCCACCCGGCTTCAGCACGTTGAGTGACTTTACCAGCGTCTTGGCATCCTGGCTGTTCAGCACCAGATCGTAACCTGACAGCTCCTCCTCGAAGTCCTGCGTCTTCTAATCGACCACCACATCGGCACCAAGACTTTTGACCAGGTCGGTGTTCGCTGCACTGGTCGTGGTGGCAACCGTGGCGCCGAGATGCTTAGCAAGTTGGATGGCAAACGTGCCGACTCCGCCGGAACCAGCTTGGATAAAAAACCTTCTGGCGGGGTTTTACCTCACCCACTTCGACCAACGCTTGCCAGGCGGTCAATCCGACCAGCGGGATCGATGCGGCTTGCAGCATGGAAAGGCTCACTGGTTTCAGCGCCAGATCAGCGGCATCGACTGCGATGAGTTCTGCAAAGCTGCCAGCGCGGTGATCGCGAGGACGAGCGTAAATCTCGTCTCCTGCTTTAAATTGCCGAACGTTAGCACCGACGTTGACAACCGTTCCTGCCAGATCATGGCCTAGAATGAACGGCGGGCGATAGGGCAGGAATAGCTTGAATTCCCCATCGCGAATCTTGGAATCCAGAAGGTTGATCGCGGTGGCCTCAACGCGAACCAGAACTTCATTGGCGCCGATCTGGGGATCTGGCATATCGGCCAAACGCAGTGCGCCCTTCTTATGGTATTTGTCGACGACGAAGGCTTTCACGGCGTTTCTCCAGTGTAAAACGATTGTCAGCTTAGGAGGCCAAGAACTCCGAGGCCTTTTGTGCTCTCAGGCGATGTTGAACTGCTTGCGTAAGATGCGATCGAACAACGCACGCGGGAGGTACCGCCGGGCGAAGGAGGTCTGCCGGGCCGCCTTGCCCGAGGGGTAGCGAAGACGCGGCTTCCGGGCCTGGGCTGCGGCCAGGATGGTCGCCGCTACATCATCCGCGGTGTCACCGGTCGCCATGGCTGCGTTAAACGCGGCCTGGTACTTTTCGAAGGTCTCGCGATAGGCTGCAACGGGACGATCGCCCTGCGGTGAGTTCGCTTCGATAGAGGTCTTGGTGGCCCATGGCTCGATAACGTCAATGCGGATGCCGAGGGATCGCACCTCATGGTCCACGGATTCGGAATAGCCCTCGATCGCGTGTTTGCTGGCTGTGTAGTAGGCGCCGAAGGGACCTGGGATCAGTCCGACAACCGAGCCGATGTTCAAGATTCGCCCATCGCGCTGCTGACGCATGATCGGAAGAACCGCGTTCGTCACCCGCACGACGCCCAGGAAATTGGTGTCGAACAGTGCGCGAACCTGCTCGATTGAGCTTTCCTCCGCGGCACCGGATACGGCATAGCCGGCATTGTTGACCAGAAGGTCAATACGGCCGAGGGTGGCGTCGCCTTAAGTGTTGGAAGCTGGCGTTTAGGGCGTATGCCGTGTTTCAGGCGGCGATCGAGCCAGCGATTTCACGCCAGATCGAGATGGCGTGAGTGCGAAGCTGGCGATGGTCTGCGGCGGACAAGCATTTCCGGTGAAGAA
>NZ_JBLZPH010000062.1:0-1716 GCF_049199205.1 Shinella sp. M31
TCCGGAGCAGCGTCGATCTGGTCGTACGCCTTGAACTCGCCGAAGTACTTCGTGATCGCTGCCGTCAGCGACGTCTTGCCGTGGTCGACGTGGCCGATCGTGCCGATGTTTACGTGAGGCTTGTTGCGCTCAAACTTGCTCTTTGCCATCTCTTTATTTCCTACTGAACGAAAGTTGGGCTAACCGGCCCGTCCGGTTTGGCAGGCGTTTAAGGCTTTCGCAACGAATGCGCAAGCTTTAAATGCATGATGAAAACCGCCGGAAACGAGCTGAAGCAAGCCAGATGGACCATAGATCGGCACGCGGAATCGCTTTTTCAAGGCAAAGCCTTAGTGCGAAGCGCTGATTCTTTTTATGAAGGAAGCAAATGGAGCGGGTAGCGGGAATCGAACCCGCGTATTCAGCTTGGAAGGCTGCTGCTCTACCATTGAGCTATACCCGCGGGGAGGTCTTGATCCGCGCAACAGAATGGTGGAGGGAGTTGGATTTGAACCAACGTAGGCTGAGCCAACGGATTTACAGTCCGTCCCCTTTAACCACTCGGGCATCCCTCCATTATTCTGTCGGGATCAAGCGACCAGTTCGATCTGTCGGCAGCGCCTTGTCGGCGGCGCCTTCGATCTGGCGGCGTATATGACGGGCACAATTCATCCTGTCAACACGACGTCACGGAAAAAATTGAGAAAAATGTCGCCGCCGGCACCCGCCTGTGGATGGCCGCGATTTGCGCCCGGCGCGCTCCGTTTGAATTTTTCGCATGTCACTGACGCAAAACCGCTGCACACTTTTGCGCGACATGCTCTATAAGGCGCCATGACCAAAGACGATACCGGCGGCAAGTCCGCAAAAGACACCCATTACGCAAAACTGCGCCGGGCGCATCGCGACCAGAAGCGCGAACGCGGCGATATTCCGACGCCAAGGGACGACCGCCGCCGCAAGCCGGCCGAAGGCTGGAAGGCGCCGGCGCTCGCGCCCGACCAGGTCTATCTCTACGGCCTTCACACGGTGCGCGCGGCCCTCGACAATCCCGAGCGCAAGATCATCAAGCTTTCGGTGAGCCTCAACGCCGCCCAGCGGCTGGAACTGCCCGATTTGTCGACCCTACCCTACCCGGTAGAGACCGTACTACCGTCGGACCTCGACAAGGTGCTCGGCCCGGAAGCGATCCACCAGGGCGTGATGCTGGAGACGCGGCCGCTGCCCGTTCGCCGGCTCGAGGCGCTGAAGGACAGCCCGCTGCTGCTTGTGCTCGACCAGGTGACGGACCCGCACAATGTCGGCGCCATCATGCGCTCGGCCGTCGCCTTCAATGCTGGCGCCGTCATTACCACGCAGCGCCACTCGCCAACGGAATCGGGCGTGCTGGCCAAAACGGCCTCCGGCGCGCTGGAGCTGATCCCCTATATCCAGATCACCAATCTTTCGGATGCGCTGGAAGAACTGCACAAGCTGGGCTTCCTGACCATCGGCCTTGATTCGGAAGGCCCCGCCCCGCTGGAAGGCACGCTGTCCGGCCAGCGCATCGCGCTCGTTATGGGCTCCGAGGGCAAGGGCCTGCGCCAGAAGACGCGCGCCACCTGCAAGGCACTCGCCCGCCTTGACATGCCCGGCGCCATCAAGTCGCTGAATGTGTCGAATGCCGCGGCGATCGCGCTCTACGCCACGCAACGCCATCTCCTCGGCTGAAACACGCATCACATGAAAACACGAAGG
>NZ_JBLZPH010000062.1:1942-8837 GCF_049199205.1 Shinella sp. M31
GTAGTGGCCGCCCGGGTGGAAACGATGATGATCTTCTTGCCCTTGGCGAGACCTTCCGGGCCTTCCGCCGTGTAGCGGAACGTCTTGCCGGCGACGGCGACGCGGTCAATCCAGGCCTTGAGTTGGCTCGGCAGGGAGAAATTGTACATGGGCACGCCGAGGATCACCGTATCGGCGGCAAGGAACTCATCGAGCACGACCTTGCTCTCGGCGACCTCGGCGGCGATCTGCGTATCGACCTGATCCGGCTCGGCATTGGCGGCCATCAGGTGCGCGCCGGAAAGATGCGGCAGCGGGTTGGCGACGAGATCGCGATAGGTGACGGTCGCTCCGGGCTGTTCGGCCTTGATCTGGGCGGCGACGGCAGCGGTCAGGCGGCGGGATACGGAATGGTCTCCAAGAATGCCGGAGTCGATGTGAAGAACGTTCATGGGTCAGCACCTCTGTTCGGTTTGGGTGCAAAACATATGATCCGAAAACAATCACACGATTAGACGGCAAAAATCCAATTGACTGTTTCGTGAGGGAAACAATAATCAGGTCGTGACCGGAGCTATCAGATGCAGGACCTGAACGATCTCGCCCTTTACGCCGCCGTCGTGCGGCACAAGGGTTTTACCGCGGCGGCGAATGCGCTGTCCGTGCCCAAATCGAAAATTAGCAAACGGGTCGCGGCCCTCGAGGAGCAGCTCGGCGTGCGCCTCATCGAGCGCTCCACCCGGAAGCTCGCCATCACCGATATCGGCCAATCCTTCTATGAGCGCTGCGAGGCGGTGCTCTCAGGCGTCGAGGCCGCCGAGGCCGTCGTCGCCGTCGCCAAGGCGGAACCGGCCGGAACCGTGCGGCTCTCCATGCCGCCGGGCTTTGCGCCCATGATGGCCGATGTGCTGCCGGGTTTCCTGAAACGCTATCCGCTGGTGCGCCTGTCGATTCTCACCACCGGGCGCCCGGTCGATCTCATCGAAGAGCGAATCGATGTGGCGCTGCGCGTGCGCGACAACTACGACACCGACCAGTCGCTGATCGTTCGCCGTTTCGGCGCCACGCGCCGCTACCTCGCTGCAAGCCCGCGTTTTCTCGAGCGTCATGGCCCCGTCGATCTCGACACGATCGGCCGCATCCCCACGCTCTCCATGCAGGAGAACAATCCGCGCGCCATCTGGACGCTGCTGCATTCGAGCGGCGAAGTCCATGACGTCTCGCACTCGCCGGTCCTCACCTGTTCGGATTTCGGCGTGCTGGAACGCGCGACAATCGAGGGAATAGGCCTTGGCCTGCTGCCTGACATCATCGTCGAACGCGGCTTCCGCAACGGCGTATTGACGCCGGTGCTGCCGGACTGGTCGTCAACGGAGGCGGTGGTGCACGCCGTCTTCACCTCGCGCCACGGCATGCTGCCCGCGGTGCGGGCGCTGATCGATCACCTCGCCGAAAACCTGCCGCGCTCCATGCACCGCTGCCAGGAAATCGTGCCCAAACCCGCCGACGACAGCAACTGGTCGATCTGATCTGCCCTTTTCGCTTTACTCCAGCGGAGAATATGCTAACTCCCTCGCATTGCGCGCCCTTATAGCTCAGTTGGTAGAGCACCTGATTTGTAATCAGGGGGTCCCGGGTTCGAGTCCTGGTGGGGGCACCAATCAACTTTTCCAGCGTTGATATCTAATAGCTTTTCGCAATTTCCCCCAATTCAGAAAAGCACTTTGGGGGATTGGCGTTCCCCGGCGGTTCTCAAGGCGTCTTGACTCGATCACCTCGCCGCATCATCTCCGCCCCATGACAGAACGCCCATGGAAGAGAAAATATCGCTGGGTACTGACCACGCCGGAACTCGCCAAAGAGGACTGGTCTGCCTTTCACGACGGGCTATACATCGGACGGATTTCCCGCGACCAGACAAGCCTGAAGCGCGGCACGTTCATGTGGAATGGTGGTTGCGCGGATTGGCCAACATTTCAGCGGGTCTTTCCGCAGACTGGCCGGACCATCGAGGCATGGGAAGCAGCGAAGGCCGTCGAGGATTGGTACGACGCCGGACTGGCACGCTCGGGGGAGCGACCGGATTTCGTCGCACAGCGAATCGGCCCGCTGGACGCGGATGGGTTACCGCGATGGCTAAGAGCATAACCGGGAACCGTTCGTCATCGCGGCCGTTTGCGACTCCACAAGAAGGAGGATGCCATGACCCCGAATATCTCTCCCCCGCGCAAGCCCATGAACGATCCAGACGCGCAGATAGATTGCGAATTGGCGATTGATGTTCCTGTGCGCGATTTAGTCGATGCAATCATTCAAGCCGGCTGGGCGCCCGAGATCGCTTATGCCGCACTGAAAAGCGTGGCCGAGAACCAGGCGCTGGCTTACATGGAAGATCCGGACCCGGCGGCCGACCCGGAATAGTGCTAGTCGTCCTTCGATTGGTCTGCGAGATCGAGAAGCTCTGCCCGAGCGGCCGGGGATAGCCGCTCCCAAGCATATATCATCGTCTTGACGTATTGCGGTACGCCTGTCTGCCACTTTCCCCGAAGCTGCAGGGATACAGTGTTCGGGGCGACGCCAAGAAGCTTAGCCAGCATTATCTGAGACAAGCCAGCCAACTTCGCACGCTTCTGCCACGGTTCGTTTTCCATGGGCCGTGGTTGTAGCTTCGCGTTTGATTCTACGCAATCTATCAATGTCACGTTGATTTCCGTTGACGAAAAACATAATGTGAAATAGATTTTACGTAATGCAGCTTTATTAATCAAGAGCCATTGGAGTTGGGAATGCCCACGATTGAGGAACTGGAGAGAGAGGTCCGCGCTCGGTCTGACGAGATGCGCAAGGCTACAGAGGCCTTGGAAGATGCCAAGGCAGCGGAAGCAGCGGAACGCATGGAGCCGCTGAAGGCTCTGGCTGAGCGAGCTCATAGCTGCCTTTGCCAGTGGAACCACACAGACGGTTGCTCTTGGGGATATGAGGAGGGCGCGAAAGACCCGTGGGCTTGCGATGCCCATACTCGCTGGCTCCGCCATTACGACAAGATCATTAACGGCGATCGCTACAGCAAACCGAAGGCGACGCTTGAGGAAGTGGAGACCATTCTCCACGCGGTTGAAGCGATCAAGCCGAAGGTGAAGACGGCGATATCGCTATTGCGCAACGGCTTGCAGCCATGAGCGTTCGGATCGACCTCGCCGCCGCCAGGCTCCACCACAAGCACGAAGGGAGGCGATCATGCCTAACATCAGCATCAGCGAGAAGGATTTTGAAGTTCTCGCTTGTGCCGCAGGTGATGCCGAAGACCGTGGCGACATGAAGCAGGCGAAGGCGCTGGACAAACTTGCTCGCAAGGCAAACGCGGCTCTCACTGCTGCCAACGGCACGCGAAAGCTCGCGGCGATGTGGTCTGGCAATGGCCGGCCTGTCCGCTGGCAAGATATGCCATCCACCCTTTCACCAGCTAGAGCCGAGGAACAAAACTGACCAGTCAGCGATTTATTTTCAATGCGCTTGTTCAAACCTCTAGCCCCGCCATCGAGCGGGGCTCTTTTCTGCGTAGGAGGATGGGATGCACGATGCAAGCTGGGAAGAGCCGATCACGTTCGAAACCAACAAGCTCGGGAAGTACTGGACCGTGACCAGCACTGCTGAAGCAGCAAGAGCATTGATGGATAAGTGGCCGGTGGATACCGGCGGGGCCTATGAGGCGGCCCTGAGAACGTGTCTGGCAGCAATGGAAGGAGATGAAACGCCCGACGCTGCGCGAGAGGCGTTCCTGAAGGCGGCCGAAGAGGCGGGCGTATTCATTCGGATATGAGGTGTTTGATGAACAGGTTGCCCGATCTCAGCGAGGCATTCCGAGCGGCGACGGTGACCTACCCAGCCGCGTCCGCGCCGCGTGACGGCACGCCCATTGCGGCAAGAGACGAGAGTGGCGAGGCCCACTTGATCCGCTGGAGAACCGGCGCTGACACTGAACCCGGCGCGCGGGACTATTGGGCCAAGTTCGCGACGGATGAGGAACTCGAATTCGTGGACTGGATACCCTCTCCGCTGACCATTGATCAGATTTTGGTGATCTACGGGTAGCTGTACTTTATCCGCGCCGGCTGATCTCGCGCTGGATGCGGAGTTCTTCCCGGATGCGGTCAAGCTCAATCGCCATATGGCTTTCGGTCTTGGTCAATTCCTCGCCTACCTCAACGAGGCTCACGACAGAATCAACCAGCTTGCCGACTTGGTCGGAGAGACGATTGAGGGCGGAGGGATCGACGATGACGGCTGCGACCTGAGCTTTCTCATTCGAGGCCGACGGCCCCTTCTCTCCCTGCCACAGACCGAACCGCTGCACGGCATAGATAACAGCGAGCGAGATCACAAAAATCACATAAGCCGAAGGCGGGAGCTCAGATATAACCTTTTCCACGGGCAACGCCTCCTTGATCGCGAGCAGCGCGGTGAATATTGACGAGCTCGGCTATCGCAAAAAGCGGATAGATGGCGAGCCAGGTGCTCACGACACCAGAAGATGCGTATCCGTAGGAGATGCCAACCCAGATAAGGCACCCTACTCCCGCCGACCATTGGCGGATGCGAGGCGTAACATTCTTTCGAGCTCCGTTGATGACCAAGCCGGCGAAGCGAAGCAGACCTAGCGTCACCATGATCCAGCCCAGCGCGTCTTCATCGCGGAAGATTTGCCGGAACCCGGACCATGACGGCTGATCGAAGATGCGGTCCGGCAGAAGAAGAACCCATCCCCAGACAACCGTATGGGCAGCCATGAACCACTCCATCATTCGTGGGCCGAAACGATGGGTTATGCGGATCCAAAGTCCGGGGGAGCCGACAGCATCCGTCATTTCCAGCATCCTTGGCGCGCGCCGTGCGCATTATGTGCGGCTATGCCGTTGGCGAGGCCACGGTCACTCTGCGCGACGTATACCGCCGTCTCCAGTTTCATGGTGAGTTTCCGCCAGCCGTCGCACGCACTCGCGCTGGTCGTCTTCGAGCAACCCGAGATGACGGCACAGGCCAGCAAGATCGGAACGAGAAATTTCATCATCGGTGGCGCTCCTTTCGCGCATGATCTCGATAGACTTCTGGAGAGCGGCAGTTGCCGCTTCGGTCTTCCCCGCCGATTTGCCGTAGAGGTAGGCGGGGCCGGAGATGAGGGCGGCGCCAAGGATCGCCCCCGCCCCGATCTTGATAGCGTCGAGAAGACCAATCATGTGGCCCATCCTCGCTTCTTCGCGAAGGCGTAGGCCAGTTCAACGCAGATACCGAGCGCGCCGCCGAGAATGATTAGGACGTCAGGGTCTGCGCCAATCTGGGTTCCAAGATCGGCATCGAGGTATCCCGCCGCGACGAGAGCGCCGGCGGCGTAACGAAGCACGATGCGTGCGATGATGGCGGTCATGCCTTGCCTCCTTTCAGGAGCTTTGCGAGGGCGGAGAGTAGAGCGGCCAGCCAGCCACCGGACGGCACCTGGCCTTGCGCGATGACGGCGGGCTTATCGGGCGCGGCCGGTTTGGGTTCGGGGGGCGGAATGACTGAGGGCTGGGTCGCCTTGCCGGTGTATCCGGCGTCGCGCAGTGCCTTCTCGAACGCCTTCGCATAGTCTGCGATCAGCGCGGCCTTGTCTGTCCCGTTGACGATCCGACGAGCGCCCTCGTAGTCAGCGCGACCGTCGCTGATGTAGTCGGACAGCGACTTTCCGGTGAAACTGCCGAGCTCCATGCCGACGAACAGGATTTCGATAGCCGTCGGAAGGTCTAGAGCCTTGGACGGGTTTTTGACGAGATCGACGCCGATCAGCAGCCCGAGCTTGGCATAGTTCGCCTTGTGGGTGATCTGCACGAGGCCGCGGCCAAACCACGATTTCCCATCAGGGTCTTTCCGCCAGTATGTCGTTTTGACCCATGGGAGCTTGCCCCGCTTCCAAGAACTCTCCAGAGCCCGGATCGCGCCGGCATCGGTCGTGGCGAGAGTTTCGCGTACCGCCTGCATGGTGTGCGCACTCTCGTGGTAGGCGGTGGCGAGGATGTAGGCGAGGTGCTGGAGCGGCGTCCCTCGCCTCTCCGCCTCGTCAAGGATTGCCTCAATTCCCTGTACCTGGCTTTGAGATATGGTCGTGCCGAAAACGCCGGATGCGCGCTGGCGCACCGACGCATAGAATGCGCTACGGTTCATGGGATTTCCTTTTTCGGTGTTTTCAGCAGAGATCGCTATGGACGATCTGGCGCAGAATGCGCTTCATAGGTATCGCGAAGAGATTGGACTAAGCGACTTCGATGCTATTGATGCAATCCTCACCGATTGGCTGGAAGGCCACCGCTACCTGAAGGACTGATCTTCACCCTCGAATACCCAGCCCCGGGTAACTATCCACTAAAGGACGACTAAAATGACATCTGACGTCGACTTCGACTATCTACTCCACAAGTACATGTTCCACGTCGCCAGGCTGAACCAAGGGGAAACTTTTGTCGGAGTCGGTCACCGTATGCGGGGTTTCACACAGGAGGAAATACACGCCCTTCAGCGCGCGGCTTCGAATGTGAAGCATGATAAAGACCTAGATGACGATATGACGCCACGCGCCACCGTTGATGACGATCATATTGATATGGAATAGTCTCCAAGCTCGGCCTTTATGAAGGCGTACAGCGAAGCAAGTTCCGTATCAGTAAGGACAACGTTGTAGACTGCCGCAAACGCACTGCTGACCGTGCCGGTGAGCGTTGGCGAGAAGCTGCTACCGATGCGGGTGTTGATTGCCACTGAGAACTGACCCGGCGTTTCCACCGAGAATTGACCCGCCTATTAGGTATGTTTCGGGTCTGCGGTCGTGGTCAAGTTTCTCGTTTTCTCCTTTGTCGTTTTGGGCTCGTGCGCTGAGCTGTTCTTGAAG
>NZ_JBLZPH010000063.1:0-23008 GCF_049199205.1 Shinella sp. M31
GCGTCACGATGGCCGGGCCCTGGCCGAAGCCGGGGTTGAGCACGGCCTGGATACCCTCCTTGCCCTTGATGTTGGTGAGCTGCGGCGTCATGTCGGCATCGGTCGGGCCGTAGGTCTCATCGGCCAGTACCTCGATGCCGTAGTCGCCGACGATCGAAAGGCACTGCTTGTGCATGGAGGCGCCGAAACCGTCCGACCCGGAAATCATGCCGATCTTGGTGATGCCGTTCTTCTTCATGTCCTCGAAGATTTTCGCGCAGGCCATGCGGTCCGTGTGCGGTGTCTTGAAGGTATAGGGTTTTACCGGATCAATGATTTCGATGGCGCCGGCGAGCGAGATGAAGGGCACTTCCGCATCCTCGAAGACCGGGATGATCGCCATCGAGGTGCCAGTCGTCGTGCCGCCGATTACCGCAACCACTTCGTCGTCTTCCACGAGGCGTGTGGCGAAGGTGCGCGCCTTGTTCGGGTCGCCGCCGTCGTCATAGATGACGAGTTGCAGCTTCTCGCCGTTGACGCCGCCGGCGGCGTTGATTTCCTCGACCAGCAGCTTCAGCGTCTTGGCCTCGGGATCGCCAAGGAAGGAGGCCGGGCCGGTTTCAGAGACCGTCGCGCCGATCTTGATATCGGCGAGCGCCGGTGCGGCCAGACCCAGGACGAGCGCAAGCGCGGTGGTGGTAAGCGAAAGTTTCATGTCGGTTTCTCCTCCCAACAAAGACAAAGGGTTAAAGCGAAAGCTCCTCTTACGCCGCCACGGGGCGGCGCCACATGACCACGCGGAACCGGTTCGCGACGAAGGCCGCATCCGTCAGGCTGGCATTGCCGGCCGGATTGGCACCGGTGACGTGGAAATCGCTGAAGGCGGCGCTCTGGTTGACGTAGATGCCGCCGGTCAGGTTGACCGAAAGATTGACGCCCGCCGCGGCGAGCCGGTCGGCGGCAGCGAGGATCTGCGTCTCGTCGGTGGCGTAGAGGGCGGCGGTGATCGCGCCCTTGCGCTCGGCAAGCTCCGCCGCGCGGTTCACGCCGTCCTCGATGTCGTCGACCGCAACGATGAAGGCGATGGGGCCGAAACGTTCTTCCGCATAGGTCTCGCTATTGGCTGCGTCGACGGCGAGGATCAGCGGCGTTGCGGTGCGCGCGCCGTCGAGCCCCACAATCGGCGCGGAATCACGCACGAGGCGGCCGAGCGCGCGAACGGTGGCGATGCGGGCAAGCGTCGCGGGATTGGCGATGGCGCCGCAGACGCCGGCAGCGCGGGCCGGATCGGAAAGCAGGCCATCGACGGCAGCGGCGATGCCGGACGCCACGTCATCGAAACTCTTGTGGCCCTCATTCGTCTCGATGCCGCCACGCGGGACGAAGATATCCTGCGGGGCCGTGCACATCTGGCCGGAATAGAGCGACAGCGAGAAGGCGATATTGCCGCACATGCCGGCGAAATCGTCGGTGGCGCCGATCACGATGGAATTGACGCCGGCCTCTTCGGTATAGACGCCGGCCTCACGCGCGTTTTCCCGTACCCAAGCGCCAAAACTGTTGGAACCGGTATAATCGACGATGGCGACGGCCGGGTGCCGCACGAGGTCCTTGGTGACCTCCGAACCGGACGCATCGGCGGCGAGCAGCACGATATCGGCGGCAAAGCCTTCTTCCGCCAGCACCTGCCTGATAATCTCGACGGTGATGGCAAGCGGAAGGATCGCGGCGGGATGCGGCTTGACGATGACGGTATTGCCGGTGGCGAGGCTGGCGAACAGCCCCGGATAGCTGTTCCAGGTCGGGAATGTGTTGCAGCCGATGACGAGCGAGACGCCGCGCGGCACGATGCGCCAGTGTTTTTCCATGACGATCGGCTCGCCCTTGCCCTGCGGCTTGGTCCAGATCGCGGTCGCCGGCGTGCGGATCATCTCGGCATAGGCATAGGTGACCGCCTCGAGGCCGCGATCCTGTGCATGCGGGCCGCCGGCCTGAAAGGCCATGGCAAAGGCCTGGCCGGTCGTGTGCATGACGGCATTGGCCATCTCGAAGCTGCGCACATTGAGGCGCGCGAGGATTTCAAGGCAGATGCCGACGCGGGTTTCCGGTGCGGCGGCGGCCCATTGCGGGGCGGCGGCACGCGAGGCCGAGATCAGCATGTCCACGGAGGCGGCGGGATAAGTGATGCCGAGGGAGGGTCCGTAAGGCGAGACTTCCGCACCGACAGTCCCCTCGGAGGGGTGATCGGTAAGCGCGAAGGGCTTGCCAAGACGCGCCTTGTAGGCGGCAAGGCCATCGTCCTTGGCGGTCTCGCCATAGATCTTGCCGCTGGGAACTTCCGGATAGGCGGACCAGAAATCGCGCTTGGCCGCGGCCTGCAAGGCGGCTTCCAGCGTCGGGCGATGGCGCTCGAAAAGTGCGGTCATGATCTGTCCTCCCAGTCAGTGCTTTTATAATTGACTGACCGGTCGGTTTATGCAAGAGTTTTTTTACGGTCGCCGCTGGGAAGGGCGACAGGGAGGAAAAATGTCCAATTCCGACACCATTCTGTCGGCGCTTGCCGATGGCGTTCTCACCCTCACGCTGAACCGCCCGGACAAGCTCAACGCCTTCAACGACGAGATGCATCTTGCGCTGCGCGCTGGCTTCGAGCGGGCCCATGCGGATGACGCCGTGCGTGCGGTGCTGCTGACCGGTTCCGGCCGCGGCTTCTGCGCGGGGCAGGACCTCGGCGACCGCGACCCGAAAAAGGGCGTGCCGGATCTCGGCCACACGATCGAGACCTTCTACAATCCGCTGCTGCGCCTGATCCGCAGCCTGGAAAAGCCGGCCATCTGCGCCGTCAACGGCGTGGCCGCCGGTGCGGGCGCCAACATCGCCTTCGCCTGCGACATCACGCTCGCCGCCCGCTCCGCCCGCTTCATCCAGGCCTTTGCCAAGATCGGCCTCGTGCCCGATTCTGGCGGCACGTGGAGCCTGCCGCGGCTGATTGGCGAGGCCCGCGCCAAGGCGCTGGCGCTGACGGCCGAACCGCTCGGCGCGGAAACCGCCGCCGACTGGGGTCTCATCTGGCGCGCCGTCGACGATGACAAGCTGATGGAAGAGGCAAGCGCGCTCGCCACCCGCCTCGCCGCCGGGCCGACGCGCGGCCTCGGCATGACCAAGCGCGCCATACAGGCCGCCGCCACCAATTCGCTGGACCAGCAGCTCGACCTCGAACGCGATCTGCAGCGCGAGGCCGGCCGCAGCGCCGACTATGCCGAAGGCGTCTCCGCCTTCCTCGAAAAGCGCAAGCCGGAGTTCAAGGGCAAATGAGCGCCGCAACCCTTTCCCCGCAAGCACTCGCCGAAGCCTGCGCCAAGGCCATGTGGGACGACGACAACGCCACCCGCCATCTCGGCATGGAGCTCGTCTCCATCGCCCCCGGCGAGGCAGTGATCGCCATGACCATCGCCGACATCATGACCAACGGCCACGGCACCTGCCACGGCGGCTACATGTTCACGCTGGCGGATTCGGCCTTCGCCTTCGCCTGCAACACCTACAACCAGCGTACCGTCGCCCAGCACTGTTCGGTGACCTTCATCGCACCGGCCTTCAGAGGCGACCGGCTAACAGCCACCGCGCGCGAAGTGTCGCGCCGCGGACGGGGCGGCATCTACGATATCCGCATCACCAATCAGGAGGGCGAGGCAATCGCGGAATTCCGCGGCCACGCGCGAACAGTCAAGGGCACGCACCTGCCGGAGTGAGGCAGATCATCCCGCATTCCTGCCCCTAATTCTTGGAGGAGAATTTATGGAAGACCTGTCACCCCGCCCCGGAGACCTCGAAGCAATCGAGACCGCCTCCCGCGACGAAATTTCCGGGCTGCAGCTACAGCGCATGAAGTGGTCGCTGACCCACGCCTACGAGAATTCCCCCTTCTACCGCCAACGCTTCGACGAGGCGGGCGTGCACCCCTCGGACCTGAAAACACTGTCCGATCTCGCGAAATTCCCCTTCACCACCAAGAAGGACCTGCGCGACACCTATCCCTTCGGCATGTTCGCCGTGCCGCGTGAAAAGCTCGCGCGCATCCACGCCTCCTCCGGCACGACGGGCAAGCCGACGGTCGTCGGCTACACCAAGAACGATATCGACACGTGGGCGACCGTCGTCGCGCGCTCCATCCGCGCCTCGGGCGGCCGGGCCGGCGATATCGTGCATGTCGCCTATGGCTACGGCCTGTTTACCGGCGGCCTCGGCGCACATTACGGCGCGGAAAAGCTCGGCTGCACGGTCGTGCCGATCTCCGGCGGCATGACGGAGCGGCAGGTCACGCTGATGCAGGATTTCAAGCCGCGCATCATCATGGTGACGCCCTCCTACATGCTCTCCATCCTCGACGAATTCCGCAAACACGGCATCGATCCGCGCGAAAGCTCGCTCGCCGTCGGCATTTTCGGCGCCGAGCCCTGGACGAACGCGATGCGCGAGGAAATCGAGCAGGCCTTCGACATGCATGCCGTCGATATCTACGGCCTCTCCGAAGTCATGGGGCCCGGCGTCGCCAACGAATGCGTCGAGACCAAGGATGGCCTGCATATCTGGGAGGATCATTTCTATCCCGAGATCATTCATCCCGAGACCGGCGAAGTGCTGCCGGATGGCGAGATCGGCGAGCTGGTCTTCACCACGCTCACCAAGGAAGGCCTACCGATCATCCGTTACCGCACACGCGACCTGACCCGGCTGCTGCCCGGCACCGCCCGCTCCATGCGCCGCATGGAAAAGGTCACCGGCCGTTCCGACGACATGATGATCCTGCGCGGCGTCAACATCTTCCCGACGCAGATCGAGGAGCAGATCCTGAAATGCCGGGGCCTTGCCCCGCATTTCCAGATCGAGCTGACGCGGTCGGGCCGTATGGACAACATGACGGTTCATGTCGAATGTACCGTCGAGATGGCGGACGAGGGCGCCCGCGCCGGTTCGGCCAAGGAACTTGCCCACCACATCAAGAGCATCGTCGGCGTCTCCACCAAGATCACCGTGCACGAGCCGGGCGGCGTCGCCCGCTCGGAGGGCAAGGCGAAACGGGTGGTCGACAACCGGCCCAAAGAGTGAAAACCGGGATAGCCCGGCACCGGCTTGACTGTGTATAGGGAGGGCAGCCGCCCTCCCCGCGCGGTCCTTGAGCCGGAACAAGCAGAGCAGGAACCATGGCACGCACGCGCGCAGTCGATTTCGAGGAAAAACAGCGTGGCATTCTCTCCAGCGCCGCGGCGGTCTTCGCGGAGATGGGCATGGAGAAGGCGTCCATGTCGCAGATCGCCTCGCACAGCAATGTCTCGAAGGCCCTGCTCTATCACTACTATCCGAGCAAGGACGCGCTGATCTTCGACATCGTGCGCACGCACCTGACGGAACTGGCCAACGCCATCGAGGCGGCTGACCAGCCGGATGTCGCCCCTTCGGCGCGGCTACGGCTGCTGGTGAAAGCGGTTCTCGCGAATTACGAGGGTCGCGACAACGAGCACAAGGTGCAGCTCAACGGCACGAGCGCACTCTCGCCCGAACAGCTCTCCGAATTGCAGGCGATCGAGCGACAGATCGTCAAGCGCTTCTCCGGCGTCATCCGCGACATCAACCCGGATCTCAACAAGGACCGCCCGCTGCTGATGCCCGTCACCATGTCGCTCTTCGGCATGATGAACTGGGTCTATATGTGGTTTCGTCCCAACGGGCCGGTGACGCGCGACGAATATGCCGACATCGCGACGACGCTGATTCTCGAGGGCGTCAAGGCTGTAACCTGAGGCTTACGTATCTAGTTGACGCGCGTCGGTCGCGACAGCGCGCGTTCCGTCACCGGGCAGCCTCCCTCGATCTTTGTCCAGGACGAGACATTGAGCTTCATCTCGCAACGCGCGAGGTAGGAGCCACCATCGACCCTCAGGCAAGAGGTCTGCCCGAGTTCGAACATGACGCCGCGATTTCGGCATTTGCAGTTGTGGGCATCCGCCATGGCGGGGATGAGGGCCAAGGCGAGACCCAATATGAGCGCTCCAAGATGCATGGTCGATGCTCCGGACGAAGACGAATAGAATACACCTCGCCGTCGGCATCGTCAAAGTGACCATCAGGCATAGGCGGCGACAAGCCGGATACCGCGCAGGACCGCTTATTCGCCATCCTTCTCCACATCCTTGCCCGTCGCCGCGACCGACTCCAGCCGTTCGGCGAACTCCCGCCGAAGCGTGCGGCGCAACTCGGCCGCCTTGTAGCGTCTGAGATCCACAGCATCCTCAGGGTGCAATTCCGGCACGCGCACCGGCTTTCCCGCATCGTCCACGGCGACCATGGTGAAGTAGCAGGAATTGGTATGCCGGCGCTGGCCCGAACGGATGTTTTCCGCCTCGACACGGATGCCGATCTCCATGGAGGTGCGGCCGGTGTGGTTCACCGAGGCGCGGAAGGTGACGAGTTCGCCGACATGGATCGGCTCCTTGAACATCACCTGATCGACCGACAGCGTCACCGCATATTGCTGCGAATAGCGCGAGGCGCAGGAGAAGGCGACGCGGTCGAGCAGGTTGAGCAGCGCACCGCCATGAACCTTTCCGGAAAAATTCGCCATGTCGGGCGTCATCAGAACGGTCATTTCCAGGCGGCGCGGGTCCATTCGGTCACTCTCTCGTTTTGGCCACCATCGTCAGAACGTCGTACTGCGCGACGGTGGCGCCATGCTGGTTCGTTACATTGCAATCCCAGCGAACCTCGCCGTGTTCGGCATTGGCGCGCGGATTGATCTCCTTGCAGGTGAGCTGCACCTTCAGCGTATCACCGGGATTGACCGGTGTCAGGAAGCGCAGGTTGTCGACACCGTAATTGGCGAGAACCGGGCCCGGCGCCGGATCGACGAAGAGACCGGCGGCGAAGGACACGATGAGATAGCCATGCGCCACGCGCCCGTCGAAGAACGGGTTCGCCTTGGCGGCGTCTTCGTCCATGTGGGCGTAGAAGGTGTCGCCGGTGAAGGTGGCGAAATGCTCGATGTCCTCGAGCGTCACGGTTCGCGACGCGGTGATCAGCTGGTCGCCGATCTTGAGTTCCGCCAGTGACTTGCGGAACGGATGTTCGCCGCCCGCCCTTGCCTCGGCACCTTGCATCCAGCGACCGGTGACGGCCGATAGCATGGTCGGCGTGCCCTGGATGGCGGTGCGCTGCATGTAGTGCTTGACGCCGCGCATGCCGCCCAGTTCTTCGCCGCCGCCCGCACGACCGGGGCCGCCGTGCACGAGGCCCGGCAGGGGCGAGCCGTGGCCGGTGGAGGATTTGGCGCTGACGCGGTTGCCGATCATCACCCGGCCGTGGAAGGGCGCAAGACCGAGCACGACCTCTTCGGCGAAACCCGGATCGTTGGTGAAGACGGAGGCGACGAGGCTACCCCTGCCGCGACGGGCGAGATCGACCGCCTCTTCTGCCGTGTCGTAAGGCATAACGGTGCTGACCGGACCGAAGGCCTCGACATCATGAATGGCGCGCGCGGCACCCGGCTTGTCGCAATAGAGCAGCACCGGGTTGAGGAAGGCGCCCGCCGCGGCATCGCCGGACTGGATGCTCGGCGTGTCGGGGTCGCCGGCGACGATTTCCGCATCCGCCGCGAGATCGCGGATACGGGCGCGAACCTCCTCGCGCTGGTCTAGGCTGGCGAGCGGGCCCATGCGCACGGCCTCGTCGGCAGGGTTCCCGATGACGGTCTTGCCGAGGCGCGCGCGCAGGCTTTCGATGAGGGTTTCGCTGTAGGAACGAGGAGCGATGACACGGCGGATCGCCGTGCATTTCTGCCCGGCCTTCACCGTCATCTCGCGCGCGACTTCCTTGACGAAGAGGTCGAACTCCTCCGTGCCGGGTGCGGCATCGAGGCCGAGCACGGCTGCGTTGAGGCTGTCGGCCTCCATGGTGAAGCGCACGGAATTCTCGACGATGGCCTTGTGCGTCTTGAGGCGCTGGCCGGTGGAGGCCGAGCCGGTGAAGGTCACGGCATCCTGACCCTCGACATGATCGAGCAGATCGCCGACCGAGCCGCAGACCAGCTGCAATGCGCCGTCGGGCAAAATACCGGTCTCGACGATACGGCGGACCATCAATTCGGTGAGGTACGCCGTCTGGCTCGCCGGTTTGACGATGGCGGGAACGCCGGCCAACAGCGTCGGCGCCAGCTTTTCCAGCATGCCCCAGCAGGGGAAGTTGAAGGCGTTGATATGGACGGCCACGCCTTGCAAGGGGCTCAAAATATGCTGCGCGGAAAAGGTGCCGTCCTTCGAAAGCAGCTCCACGTCGCCATCCAGCAGAACGCGGGTGTTCGGCAGTTCACGCCGGCCCTTGGAAGCGTAGGACAGCAGCGTGCCGATACCGCCCTCGATATCGACCCAGCTGTCGGCGCGGGTGGCACCGGTGGCGGTCGACAGCGTGTAGAATTCTTCCTTGTGCTCCATCAGCGCCTGGCCGAGCGCTTTCAGCATGGCCGCGCGCTCGTGGAAGGACATCCGCCGCAGCGCCGGGCCGCCCTTGTCGCGGCCGTAAGCGAGGATCGCCTTGAAATCGATGCCGGTGGAATCGATGAAGGCGACGGGCGTGCCCGTCGAGGCGTCGAGCAGCGGCACGCCCTCTTTCGCACCGGCGACCCACTGGCCGCCGACATAGCTTTCAAGCCGGCGCGGCCGGTTTGCCATGACGTTCATCTCGTCGTTCCTTCAGTTCAGATTGAGCGCAGAAAGCTGCGCATCGACCTCGGCCCGCCACTCGGCAAGCAGGGTCTCGTTTTGTGTGTGCCGGAGCCCGAAGCGTGACAGCGTCTCGAAACGCGCCGAACCGGAATGGCCGAAGCTCGCTGCAACACGGGGGTACCAGTAGGCCACCGAAGCCTTCGCCCTGGCGCGACCTTGGGCGTCATCGACGATCTGCACGAGGCCGGCGAGGCCGAGTTCGGCGTGGCGCGTCTCGCGCGGCAGGATCGCGCGGAAAACCTCAGCGAGCGGCTGGTAGGAGACACGCGACAGCTCCTTGAGCTGCACGACGCTCGCCCGGCCCATCAGCACGTTCATGACGACGGCATCCACCCAGCCCTCCAGCGGGTAGTGGAAGACGGACAGGCGCATGTCGCCACCCTGCCGCGCCGCGCCGATATCGGCCTCGCGGGAAAGCCGCTCGGCCCAGGGATGATGCACGGCGTAACGGCCGCCATCGGCACCGAAGGTTTCCATGATCCGCAGGACCTTGCCGGCATGATCGGCCTTTTCCAGCACGATGCGGGCAGCGGAGATGCGCTCCTGAATGCCCGGCGCATCGTTGATCGTGTCGGCAAAACCGGCGGAACCGGCCAGCTCGCTGTCGACGAAGCTCGCCATCAGGCGCAAGAGCTCGCCGCGATAACGCGGCGGCACATTGGCGGGAGACGAGAGAACGCCGCCCTTCGCCAGATAATCCTCGATCGGCATCGTATCGGACATGGCGATTCCCCTTACTGGTCGTAGCTGACGACGATGCGGTCGGTGAGCGGGTAGCACTGGCAGGTCAGCACGTAGCCCTGGCGCACCTCGTAATCCTCGAGCGCGTGGTTGACCTCCATCTCGGCCTCGCCCTCGATGACCTTGGCGCGGCAGGTGGAACAGACACCGGCCTTGCAGGCGTAAGGCACGTCCATGGCGTTCTCGAGCGCGGCGTCGAGCAGGCTCTGGCCCTGTTTGGGGAACTTGAAGGTCCGCGTCGCGCCGTCGAGCGTGACGGTCGCCTCGCAGGTCGCCCCCTGGTCCGCGCCGGCAACGGCCTCCGCCTTCCGGCTGATACGGCCGGGCTGCGAGGAAGCGAAGAGCTCGAACTTGATCTGGTCATCGCGAAGACCGTGTTCGCGAAGGGCTGCGGCAATGGCCAGCATCATCGGCTCGGGGCCGCAGATGAAGGCCGTCGTCACCGACTTGGGGTCGATCCAGCTTTTGAACAGCGCCGCACATTTCTCGCCGTCGATGCGGCCGGTGAAAAGGTCGATCTCCTGCGCCTCGCTTTCCAGCACATGCAGCACGGAGAAGCGGCCGAGATAGAGGTTCTTCAGGTCCTCCAGCTCCTCGCGGAACATGATCGAGCTGATCTGCCGGTTGGCGTAAACAAGTGTGAAGCGGGCGCGCGGCTCACGTGACAGCACCGTCTTGATGATCGAAAGAACCGGCGTGATGCCGCTGCCGCCGGCAAAGCCGAGATAGTGTTTCGATACCTCCGGCTCCAGCGCCGTGAAGAAGGCGCCCATCGGCGGCATGGCCTCCATGACGTCGCCGGCCTTTAGGGTCTCGTTGACCCAGGTCGAGAAGCAGCCGCCATCGACGCGCTTGATGCCGACCTTCAGCACACCTTCATCCTTGCCGGCGCAGATCGAATAGGAGCGGCGCAGTTCCTCGTCCTCGAACTTGCGGCGGAAAGTCAGATACTGGCCCTGCGTGAAATCGAAGACGGCGCGGTCCTCGTCGGAGGGGCGAAGCGTGACCACGACCGCATCGCGCGTCTCGCGGCGAACGTCGGTCACGGTCAGGGGGTGAAAACGTGCCATGCGCGGGCCTTCTCCCTAGAGCATTTCCAGCCGGAGCGGCATCGCTTCGGCGTCGGATAATGCGGTAAAAACAAGAAACTGGTCAGATGCACTTGAAATAGTCGAACGGTTCCAGACAGTCGGTACAGCGATAGCTCGCCTTGCAGGGTGTCGAGCCGAACTGGCTGATCTTCTCGGTATTCACGGATCCGCAGCGCGGACAGGCGATCGTCAGGTTCGAACGGCCGGAAAGCCGGTCGATGCGTTTCATCAGGATGCCGTCGGCGGCCGTGCCGTCGATCGGCGGGGCGATACCGTAGGCCTTCAGCTTTTCCCGACCCTCGGCACTGATCCAGTCCGTCGTCCAGGCGGGCGAGAGCCGGCGCTCCAGCCGCACCTTGTCGAGGCCCTTTTCGGTGAGCGCCGTCTCGATATCGAGATTGATGATCGTGGTGGCGGGACAGCCCGAATAAGTCGGCGTCACCGTCACCACCAGCGTGTCGCCTCGCCACTCCACATCCCGGATGATGCCGAGATCGGTCAGCGAGATGACCGGGATTTCCGGATCCGGCACTTCGGACAACCAGTGCCAGACCTCATCCAGCGAGGGGCGGAGCGCCAGGTCCATGGGGCCTCCTACCAGGTCGCGCCCGGATAGGCGCGCTGCAGGAACTGCATCTCGGTCAGAATGAAGCCGAGATGTTCCGTGTGCACGCCGCGCCGGCCGCCCTTGTGCATATAGCCGTCAGCGGGCTTCTTCAGCGTGCCCTCGGCCAGCGTCTCGGCGACGATTTCGTCCCAGCCGGCCTTGAGGCTTTCGGGTGCCGGGATAATGCCCTCTTCGACCAGTTCGGTATCCAGTCCATCGCTCATGAACATCTCGCCGGTGAAGGGCCAGAGATCGTCCAGCGCCGCCTGCATGCGGCGATGGCTTTCCGCCGTGCCGTCGCCGAGCCGGATGACGAGATCGCGGCTGCGGTCGAGATGGTAGGAGACCTCCTTGAAGGCCTTCTCCGCGATCTCGGCGATACGCTGGTCGGAGGATCCTTTCAGCGCCCTCAAGAGCAGATAGTGCCAGGCGTCGAACAGGAACTGCCGCATCAGCGTCTTGCCGAAATCGCCGTTCGGGCGCTCGACGAGCAAAATGTTGCGGAAGTCGTAGCCGTCGCGCAGATAGGCGAGGTCATCGGCCGAGCGGCCCTTGCCTTCCACCTCGCCCGCAAGGCCGAGCCAGAGCTGCGTCTGGCCGATCAGGTCGAGCGCGGTGTTGGAGAGCGCGATATCCTCCTCCAGCGCGGGCGAATGACCGCACCATTCGGAAACGCGATGACCGAGGATCAGCGTGTTGTCGCCGATGCGCGCCAGGAATTCGAAAAGCGCCGCGTTCGCCATCACATGTGCCCCACTTCATCCGGAATGTCGAAGAAGGTCGGGTGACGATAGACCTTGGAATTCGACGGATCGAAGAGCGGGCCCTTTTCCGAGGGGGCGCTGGCAGTGATATCCGAAGACTTCACCACCCAGATGCTGACACCCTCGTTGCGGCGCGTATAGACGTCGCGGGCATTGTTGACGGCCATCTCGGCATCGGGCGCATGCAGACTGCCGACGTGGCGATGGTTGAGGCCGTGCTGACCCCGGATGAAGACTTCCCAAAGCGGCCATTCACTGGACATTTTTGTCTCTCCTTACTCGGCGGCGATCTTGGCGCTGGCGCGGCGGTCGGCGGCCTTTTCCGCATGGGCCGTCAGGCCGTCGCGGAACCAGGCGCCGTCGCTCCAAGCCTTCTTGCGGGCATCGAGGCGCTCCGCATTGCACGGGCCGTTGCCGGCGATCACGTTGAAGAACTCCTCCCAGTCCGGCTCGCCGAAATCGTGGCCGCCTTTTTCCTCGTTCCACTTGAGGTCCGGGTCGGGAATGGTGAGGCCGAGATACTTTGCCTGCGGCACCGTCTGGTCGACGAATTTCTGGCGCAGCTCGTCGTTGGAATTCTGCTTGATCTTCCAGGCCATCGACTGGGCCGAATGCACGGAAGCGTCATCCGAGGGACCGAACATCATCAGTGAGGGCCACCACCAGCGGTTCAGCGCATCCTGCACCATGGCCTTCTGCGCCGGCGTGCCCTTCACCATGCGCATCAGGGCATCATATCCCTGGCGCTGGTGAAAACTCTCTTCCTTGCAGATGCGCACCATGGCCCGCGCATAGGGGCCGTAAGAACAGCGCTGCAGCGGCACTTGGTTCATGATGGCGGCACCATCGACCAGCCAGCCGATCGCGCCGATATCGGCCCAGGTCAGCGTCGGATAGTTGAAGATCGAGGAATATTTTGCCTTGCCGGAATGCAGCTGCTCGTACATCTGGTCGCGGCTGATGCCGAGCGTTTCGGCGGCACAGTAGAGGTAAAGGCCATGGCCCGCCTCGTCCTGCACCTTGGCGAGCAAGATTGCTTTCCTCTCAAGCGTCGGCGCGCGAGAAATCCAGTTGCCTTCCGGCAGCTGGCCGACGATTTCCGAATGGGCGTGCTGGCTGATCTGGCGCACCAGCGTCTTGCGGTAGCCCTCGGGCATCCATTCCTTCGGCTCGATCTTCTGGCCGGCATCGATGCGCTCCTGAAAGGCGCGCTCCTGCGGCTCCATCTCGTCGAGGGACCGGACGCGGGCGGCATCGGTCTTCACCATCTGGGCATACATGGTCTTTCCTCCGGTTTGCGCGTCAGACGCGTTCGAGAATGATGGCGATGCCCTGGCCGACGCCGATGCACATGGTGCACAGTGCATAACGTCCGCCCTGGCGGTGGAGCTGGTAGGCAGCGGTGGTGACGAGGCGCGCACCGCTCATGCCGAGCGGGTGGCCAATGGCAATCGCCCCGCCGTTCGGGTTCACATGCGCGGCGTCGTCCGGCAGGCCGAGATCGCGCAGCACGGCGAGCGCCTGCGCGGCGAAGGCTTCATTGAGTTCGATGACGTCCATCTGGCCGAGTGTGAGGCCGGCACGCTCCAGCACCCGGCGCACCGCCGGTGCGGGGCCAAAGCCCATGATGCGCGGTTCGAGCCCCGCCGCCGCCATGGCGACGACGCGCGCCTTCGGTGTCAGGCCTTGGGCTTTTGCAACCGCTTCGCTGGCGATTATAAGGGCGGCCGCACCGTCATTGACGCCGGACGCATTGCCGGCCGTGACGGAGAGATCCGGGCCGTTGACGCCCTTCAATCTGGCAAGCTGCTCAGCCGTCGTGCCAGGACGGGGATGTTCATCGGTGTCGATGACGAGCGGATCACCCTTCTTCTGCGGCAGGGAGACGGGCACGATCTCGTCGGCGAAGACGCCGGCCGCATGCGCGGCCGCCCAGCGCACCTGGCTGCGCGCCGCAAAAGCATCCTGATCCTCGCGGCTGACGGCGAAATCGGCGGCGACATTGTCGGCCGTCTCCGGCATGGAATCGACCCCAAAGGCCTTCTTCATCTTCGGATTGACGAAGCGCCAGCCGATCGTCGTGTCATAGACGGCATTGGCGCGGGAGAAGGCGCTTTCGGCCTTGGGCATAACGAAGGGCGCGCGGCTCATGCTCTCGACACCGCCGGCTATGACGAAATCGCAGTCACCGGCGCGGATGGCGCGCGCCGCCATGCCGACGGCATCCATGCCGGAGCCACAGAGGCGGTTGACGGTGGTGGCGGGAATGGAAACGGGAAGGCCGGACAAAAGCACGGCCATGCGGCCGACATTGCGATTGTCCTCGCCGGCCTGGTTGGCGCAGCCATAGATGAGGTCATCCACCTTCGACCAGTCGACGCCGGGGTTTCGCGCCATCAGGCCGGCAAGCGGCAGGGCGGCGAGATCATCGGCACGCACCGACGACAACAGCCCGCCATAGCGGCCGATAGGTGTACGCACGGCATCGCAGATAAAGGCTTCGGACACGCGGCTTCCTCCCTGGTATCCAGGCCGGTTTCGCCCTCCTAGAAGATTAACCGACCGATCGGTTACTTATTTACCAGCAGACACGTCACAAATCAATGGCGATTTTCATATTTTCTGTGACACTTTATCTCGACAGCTCGTATCCTAGCATAAGGACCGGTTTTTTCCTGCAAAATGTGCGCTAGTGTGCGTCGCGCAACAGCGAAAGCCGGCGCGCCGTCGCCTCGCTCGTCTCCGGCAAACCCCCATCCACTGTGACGAAATGGCGGGCGACATGCTGGTCCGCTTCCGGTGAAAGACGGAGATAGAGATCGGTGAACAGGCTGCGCGCGGCCTCGCCCGGCCAGTCCGCAGGCAGCGCGGCTTGCGGCAGACGCGGGTCGCGCAGCACGACCAGACGAAACTGGTGCACCAGCACCAGCCGCGCAACGAGGCTCTCAGCCGCACTGAGACGCGCACCGCCTGCCAGCAGATCGGCAAGACGCCGGAACCGGTCGATGAAACCACGATAGGCCTCGGCATGCTGCGCGAGGTTCCAGTGATCGGCGGCAAATGCCCCGAGATCACCCGCACCGCTCACCACCTCAGCGCGGAAGACGACGGCAGGCTCTTTCAGCGCCGGCATGGCGCGGGCGCCGACGGCAAGTCGGGCGCCAAGCCGGGCATGGCCCGCCCGCTCCAGCTGCTGCATCGCCTCGTCCGGCGCATCGCCGGTCAGCTGTACGAAATGCCAGTCCGCCGTCTCCGCCGGCCCGAACAGCAGGCGGGCGGCGGCGGCGAATTCCGTGCGGGCGGGGGCAGCGAGACGGTAGAAACTGCGCCTGCCTTCCCGTTCGCCCGCAAGCTGGCCGGCGGCGACGAGCCGCGAGACGGCCGTGCGCACCAGGGTCTCGCTGATGCCGACGGTCGCACAGGTCTCGATGAGGTTGCCGGTCCAGACCACGCCGCCGCGCGGCTCCACGACGTCGCCATAGATGGTGACGATGAAACCGGCCGCCTTCAGCGGGCCCTCTTCGACAATCCCGCGGATCAGCGCGCCGAACGCACTTTCCGCCCTGTCCTGTTGCGACGGCACCCTGGCCTCCTTCGCTTCGATTGCGCCGAGGACTAGCGCGAACGGACGCCGACGGAAAGAGCCGGCGTGAAACGGCTCCCCAAACCGCCCAAAACCGGCCACCGCCTCGTCAGCAAATATTAAGTAGCATCTGCCATCGTTCGCCAAATGCCCAAGAGCCGCCTGCCGGCGGTACGAGCGCACGGGGACGAACTGACGGAAATGAACGATCGCAATGCGAAATCCTCCTTTCGAGGGCTCGGATATTACATCCCCGCCATCGTTGTGGCGTTTGCGGTCCTCATCGCCGTCCTGCTTGCCGATGCCCAGAAGCGGCGCCTGGAGGAGGAATATCTGCGCTCCTCCACTACCGAACAGCTTGGCCTGCTGCGCTCCCGGCTGGAGGGCAATATCCTCGGCAATATCAAGCTCGTGCAGGGCCTCGTCGCGACATTCTCGACCGAGCCGGATATGTCGCCCGCGCATTTCGACGACCTTTTGAGCCGCATCTTCCGCGAGGAAAACCAGCTTCGCAGCCTCGCCATCGCGCCGGATTTTGTCGTCGACCGCGTCTATCCGCTGAAGGGCAACGAACGCAGCCTCGGCCTCGACTACCGCAAGAACGAGCGTCAGCGCGCCGCCGCCCTCCAGGTGATGGAACAGGACCGGTTGATCGTCACAGGTCCGGTCGATCTGGTCCAGGGCGGCCGCGGCGTGATCGCCCGCTACCCCATTCATGCCGGCAAGGACAATGCCTTCTTCGGCATCGCTTCCGCCGTCATCAATCTTGACAAGCTGCTCGCCAGCAGCGGCTTCAACGACAACCTCAAGATCGCGGTCACGCTCTCGAGCAAGCCGCACAACAGCGGGGAAGCGCGGACATTTTTTGCCACGCCCGACACGGTCGACACCAATCCCGTCGACATGACGATCGATATCGGTCACGAGACCTGGACCATGTCGGCCTCGCCGCTGAAGGGCTGGCAACAGCCCTCCGCCGATCTCGGCGCTTTCCGTGCCGGCCTCGCCCTCCTCGCCATCATCATCGTCGCACCGATGTTCTGGGTCGGCTATCTCATGAAGGAGCGCCACCGGCACATCCTCACCCTGCAGGACCGCGAGGACCGCCTGGAAACCGTCTCCCAGCGCCTCCAGCTTGCGCTCGACGCCTCCAAGGCTGGCGTTTGGGAATACGATACGGAGAGTCACACACTCTCCTGGGACGCCCGTATGCGCACGCTCTACAACGTGCCCCAGGAGCGGGAGACCTGCGTCTACGACGACTGGCGCCGCGCAGTCCATCCCGACGACGTCGAAGGGGCCGAGCGGATATTCGAGGCCACGATCGAAACGGAAAAACCCTACACGACCGAATTCCGTGTACGGACGGGCGACGGCGGCATCCGCCACATTCTCGAACACGCCATGACCTACCGCACCTCCTCGGGCGCCAAGCGCATCGTCGGGGCAAACTGGGACGTGACGGAGGACGCCCTTTTGCAGGCGGAGTTGCTTCAGGCCAAACTGACGGCCGAGACGCAGAACCGCGCGCTGGAAGAAGCGCGCCGCGTCATGGAGCACAATTCACTGCATGACGCACTGACGCAGCTTCCGAACCGCCGCTTTCTAGACCAGCAACTCGGCCTTGCCGGCAATGGCGACGGGCGCCCGCTGACGCTTCTCCACATCGACCTCGACCGCTTCAAGGATATCAACGATACGCTCGGTCACGCTGCCGGCGACGAAGTGCTGAAACACGCCGCCGGCGTGTTGCGCGCCCAAATTCCGCTGGAAGACTTCATCGCCCGCATCGGCGGCGACGAGTTCGTGCTCCTGTCGCGCCGCGATCCCGCGCAGGCCGACTTCACCACCCTCTCCGCCCGCCTCATCGAGGCGATCAGCGAGCCGATGATCATCGAAGGTCATGACTGTCGCATCGGCGCAAGCATCGGCATCGCCACGCGCAACGATGCGGACGAATCCCCCGAGCAGCTTCTCGTCAATGCCGACATCGCGCTTTACGAAGCCAAGCGGCGCGGCCGCAACCGCGTCGAGGCCTTCAACGACGAATTGCGCCTGCGCACCGTCGAGGTGAAACGCCTCAGCGACGATATTCTGCGCGGGCTGGAACGCGGCGAATTCCGCCCGTTCTTCCAGCCGCAGTTCGATGCGGAAACGCTTGAAATCGTCGGCGTCGAGGCGCTTGCCCGCTGGGAGCATCCGACGCGCGGCTTCATCGCGCCCGATATCTTCCTGCCGGTCGCCGAAAGCCTCAATGTCGTCGCCCGTATCGACGAGACGATCCTCGACCAGGCGCTCTTTCAGGCAGCACGCTGGGAGAGCCAGGGGCTCGGCATTCCACGCGTTTCCGTCAACGTCTCCTGTCAGCGCCTGCGTGACGAAGGTCTGACCGACAAGCTGAAGGCGATGAACATCCGCCCCGGCGCGCTGACCTTCGAACTGTTGGAGTCGATTTCCTTCGACAGCGCCGACGATGGATTGCGTCAGGCAATCGAGGAGATCAAGGCGCTCGGCATCGATATCGAGATCGACGATTTCGGCACCGGCCACGCCTCCATCGTCAGCCTGCTGGAGCTTTCGCCCAAGCGTCTGAAGATCGACCGCCGGCTGGTGCAGCCGCTCTTGGAATCGACGGCGCAGCAGAGCCTCGTCCGCTCGATCATCGAGATCGGCAAGGTGCGCGATATCGAAACCGTCGCCGAGGGCGTCGAGACATTGGAGCATGCCGCCTTGCTGCGCCGCCTCGGCTGTCACACCCTGCAGGGTTATGCGCTCGCCCGGCCGATGGCGGCCGACGATTTCCTTGCCTTCGCCAAAGAGCGAGGCTGGATGCCAAACACCAAGATCACGCCCGCAAAAGCGAGCTGATACTGTCGGCGACCGCCGCGCCATCGTGCTGGCCGCGCTGCCAGGCGTCCTCGAACTCCCCGATGACGGCTTCGGCGCCCAGCCGTGCGCAGGTCGCCTCCAGCGCCCCGTTGCCGAGATAGGCGAAGGCGCCGACCGTCTTTTCGAAGGGCAGCAGCTGGCGGTTTGCCAGCACATGGGTGAAGGGCCGCACGTCCACCCCGCCGCGCTCTCGCCAGACCGATGCGGCGGTCTGCACCATCTGGGCGAGATCGAAGCCGCGCGTCTCGCGGCATTGCAGGATGTTGCCGATGAAGACGCGGCGGGCCTGCACATTCCGGGCGATGGCCGGTACGATCCCCTCGACGAGAAAATGCGGCAGCACGCTGGTATAGAAGCTGCCCGGCCCGAAGACCACGACATCGGCACTTTCCAAGCTTTCGATCACTGCTTCGTTTGCCGGAGCGGGCGCACCGTCGCGGCCGGACAAGGCGATTTCGCGAATGCCGGTCCTGCCCTGCTCCTCCGGCAGCGCCGTCACCCGGTGCTGCCCGGCAATGACGGTCCCGTCCGTCAGCACGGCCGAGAGATTCGCGCTGCTTTCCGCCGTTGACGGCCAGACATGGCCGGCGATGTCGCAGAGCTTGCGGAAGACGAAGATGGCGGTGTTGATATCGCTGTTATGGGCGCGATGCGCGCCGGTCAGGATGAAATTGCCGATGCTGCCGTTGCGGAAATCGAAATCCGCACCGATCGCCGCGCGGAAGGTGCGCAGGTAATTGAGGATCGCGCCGCGCAGGCCGGGCTCCATGCGCTCCAGCAGCGGATGGCGGCCTTCGGCATAGAGCGCGAATTCGGTATCGGCATCGGCAAGGCTGCTGCTGGTGAGGCGCGCATTGCAGACCTTCACCACATCGCCCGCCCGACCCTCACCGTGCGCCATGGTCATCAGCGCCTGGCGGATATCGCCAACGCCGAGCACATCGAGGCTTTCGCGGATCACCTTGGAACTGCCGCCGCTATCCCAGGCAGGAACGATGCGGGTGACCCGCACCGGCTTGGCGCAGAGCGCCAGATTTGTGGAGCGGCAGGCCGTGCCGCCGGAAAAGAGCACGATATGCGGCAAGCGGTCGGCGGCCATGCGGTCTCCCAGACGTAACCCCGGAAACGCGGCTGCGGTTTCCGGGGTGGAACTCTCGATATGATTACGGTCTTTTCGCGGTGGAGGGAAAGCGAAAATGCCCCGCTTCAAAAGCAGATAGCGTCAGGGACCGATATTGTAGGCAGCGCCGATCAGCGTCCTGGTATAATCCGCCTTGGGCGCATTGAAGATCGCGTCCGTCGGCCCCTCCTCGACGATCCTGCCGTCCTTCATCACTACGACATAATCCGACATGGCGCGCACCACCGACAGGTCATGGCTGATGAAGACATAGGAGAGACCGTGGCGGGACTGGAGATCGCGCAGAAGCTCGATCACCTGGCCCTGCACGGACCGGTCGAGCGCCGAGGTCGGCTCATCGAGAATGACGGCCTGGGGTTTCAGGATCATCGCGCGCGCAATCGCGATGCGCTGCCGCTGGCCGCCGGAAAATTCGTGCGGATAGCGGTTGCGCGCCGCGGGATCGAGTCCGACCTCCTTCAGCGCCTCGATCGCCCGCTTGTCGCGCTCGGCGCGCGAAAGCTGTGGCTCGTGCACATAGAGGCCTTCGGTGATGATCTCGCCCACCGTCTGGCGCGGCGAGAGCGAACCATAGGGATCCTGGAAGACCACCTGCATGCTGCGGCGAAGCGGCCGCATGCCCGTCCGGTCGAGGTCGGAAATATCCGTCCTGCCGAAACGGTAGGCGCCCTTGCTGGCGATGAGGCGCAACAGCGCCCGCCCGAGCGTCGATTTGCCCGAGCCGGATTCGCCGACGATGCCGATCGTCTGCCCCTCGTGCAGGCTGATGCTGACATTGTCGACGGCGCGGAAGGTGTTGGCGCGCTTCTTCAGGAACCCGCCATCGATCTTGTAGTCCACGACGACATTGCGGCCTTCGAGGATGATCGGAGCATCATCCGCCGGGGCAGCCTTATGGCCATGCGGTTCGGCCTCGATCAGCATGCGCGTATAGTCGGCCTTCGGATTTCCGAAGATTTCGGCCGTCGCGCCCTGCTCCACCACCTCGCCGCGCCGCATGACGACGACGCGCTCGGCGAAATGCCGGACGATGCCGAGATCGTGCGTGATGAGCACGATCGCCATGTCGAAGCGCTTCTGCAGGTCGCGCAACAGCTTGAGGATCTGCGCCTGGATGGTCACGTCGAGCGCCGTCGTCGGTTCGTCGGCGATCAGGATGTCCGGTTCGTTGGCGAGCGCCATGGCGATCATCACGCGCTGGCGCTGGCCGCCCGACATTTCATGCGGGTAGCTATCGATGCGGCGCTCCGGATCGGGAATGCCGACGAGCGTCAGGAGCTCCAGCACGCGCGGCCGCGCCTCCCTTCGCGAGCCGCCGCGGTGATGCACGATCACCTCGGCGATCTGCTTGCCGATGGGGTAGAGCGGGTCGAGCGACGTCATCGGCTCCTGGAAGATCATGGTGATCTTCGCGCCGCGGATCTCGTTCAATCCCTTGGGCGGCAGGCCCACCATCTCCTGCCCGCGATATCTGGCGGAACCGGTCACCCGGCCGTTGGAGGCGAGCAGACCCATAATGCCCATCATGGTCTGGCTCTTGCCGGAACCGGATTCGCCGACCACTGCCAGCGTCTCGCCGGGGCGAACGTCGAGGTCGATGCCCTTCACCGCATTCACGTCGCCGTCGGGCGTCGTGAAGGAGACTTTCAGGTCGCGCACCGCAAGGATCGGGTCCATGGTCTTCTCAATCTCTTCCATATCAGCGATCCTTCGGGTCGAACGCGTCACGCAGGCCATCACCGACAAAATTCAGCGAGAAGAGCGTGACGACGAAGAAGATGGCGGGGAAGATGAGCAGCCAGGGCGCCGACTGGATGTTGTTGGCGCCTTCGGCGATCAGCGAGCCCCAGCTCGTCAGCGGCGCCTGGACGCCCAGCCCGAGGAAGGAGAGGAAGCTTTCGAGCAGGATCACCTTCGGCACGATGACGGTGACGAAGATGACGACCGGGCCGATCGTGTTGGGAATGACGTGCCGGCGGATGATCTGCCAGTCCGTCAGGCCGAGCGCCTCCGCCGCCCCGATGAACTCCCGCCGCTTCAGGGACAGCGTCTGCCCCCGCACGATACGGGCCATGTCGAGCCATTCGACCGCCCCGATGACGAGGAAGATCAGGATGAAGCTGCGCCCGAAGAACACGACGAGCACCACGACGAGGAAGACGAAGGGCAGCGAGTAGAGGATTTCGACGAAGCGCATCATGACGTTGTCGACGCGACCGCCCATATAGCCCGAGATCGCGCCATAGGTGACGCCGATGCCGAGCGAGACGAGGCTGGCGAGGAGACCGACGGCGATGGAAATCTGCCCGCCGAGCATAACGCGCGCCATCAGGTCGCGGCCGTTGGTATCCGTGCCGAACAGGAAATATTCCCGGTCGACGACGCCCTTGAGGGTGAGCTTGCGGCCCTCGTCCTCGGTGGCCGCCACCTCGGTCTTGTCGAACTCGTTGGCCCGGTCGAAATAGCGCGTGGCGCGCGGATCGATCGGGTCCTTGGCGGTGATCACGGCCGTGAAGGTCTCGCCCTCGACGGAGAAGGATTGCAGCTCGACGCGGGCGCGGGTGGCCACACCCTTCATCGCCTCTTCCAGCGTGTCCTCACCCGGCTGCGGCTCGAGGCTCGGCGGGATGGTGACATAGGAGGAGAAGACCTGATCGTAGCTGTGGCTGATGAAGAACGGCCCGAAGAACGAGAAGCAGGCGATCAGCACCAGCATCACCGCTCCCGCCATGGCGGGCCGGTTGCGCCGAAAGCGCATGACAGCGAGCTGGAAGAGGCTGCGCCCCTTCACCTCGGGCGCGGAGGAGAGGACGGCATCAGTCATGGCGAACCCTCGGATCGAGCAGGCCATAAAGAATGTCGACCAGCAGATTGAACACGATGACGAAGATGGCGATCAGCACGACCGTGCCCATGACGAGCGTATAGTCGCGGTTGATCGCGCCGAGCACGAAATAGCGCCCGACGCCGGGAATGGTGAAGATCGTCTCGACCACCGCCGAACCGGTCAGGAGTGCCGCCGCGCAGGGCGCGAGATAGGAGACGATGGGCAGCATGGCGCCGCGCATGGCATGCACCACCACCACCGATTTCGCCGGCAGACCATAGGCCCGCGCGGTGCGGATATGGTCGGTGCGCAGGGCCTCGATCATCGAACCGCGCGTCAGGCGGGCGAAGACGGCAAGCTGCGGCAGCGCAAGTGCGATCATCGGCAGGATGAGGAAGCGCAGCGACCCGTCCCCCCAGCCGCCGGCCGGCAACCAGGCGAGCATGATGGCGAAGATCAGCGTCAGCACCGGGCCGACGACGAAGTTCGGCACCGTCACGCCGACGGTCGCGACCGACATGACCGCGAAATCGAGCGCACTGTTTTGCCGGAGCGCGGCGAACGTGCCGACGATTACACCGCCGACGAGCGCGAGCAGCAGCGCATAGAAAC